>CANSQW010000091.1 GCA_947649215.1 uncultured bacterium
CGCCAGGCGCGCCTACCACCACGGGCGCCACGTCGGCCACGGCGGCGGCCACCGCCCCGGCAGCGCTGGCGACGGCCGCGGCGGGCGCCTCGCTCCCCAGCATGGCGGCGTGGTTCTTCGCGCAGCCCGGGAAGCGCAGCAGCACGCGCGTCCCCTTCCCCAGCTCGCTTTCCACCTCCATGCAGGCATCAGGCCCGAAGAAGCCCTTCATGCGGTCGTGCACGTTCTTCACGGCAATGCCCAGGCCCGTCTGAGACTCGGGGTGCATGATGTTCTGGCACGCCTGCTCGCTCATGCCCACGCCGTCGTCGCGCACCTCCACCACCACGTCGTCGCCGTCCACCTGCGCCAGGATGGACACGGTCAGCTTCCCCTCCAGGGGCATGGCGTGCTTCACCGCGTTCTCGACGATGGGCTGGATGATGAACGGCGGCACGAGCATGTCCTGCAGCTCAGGGCCGGCGCCCACGTAGAGCGCCACGCGATCCTCGCCGAAGCGCGCCACCTCGAACGAGAAGTAGCGCATGGTCTGCTCGATCTCGCGCGAGAGCATGATGCGGTCGGTCGAGTCCTCCAGCGTGCGGCGATAGAACACGGCGAACTCGCGCAGCATGGTACGCGCCTTGGGCGGATCCGTGCGGATGAGCGACGCGATGGTGTTGATGGTGTTGAACAGGAAATGCGGGTTGATCTGGCTCTGGAGCATCTTCAGCTCCATGGAGGTTGCCAGCTTGCGCTGCGCCTCCATCTCGGCGGCGGCCATCTGGGTGGACAGCAGCCGCGCGAAGCCCTGCGCGATGGACTTCTGCGTCTCGGTGATCTTCTTGCCGTTGCGGTAGTAGAACTTGAGGCTACCCTCCACCTTGTCGCCCACGCGCAGCGGGACGATGATGGCGGCTTTGATGGTGGCGCTGCGCGGGAAGCCCAGGTCGTCGGCGGTGTAGAGCACATGCATGGTGCCCTCGGCCATGGCGTCGAGGGTGGCCTGGGTGCGGATGGCGCTGCCGGCGGGGTTGTCCGCTTCCTGGTAGCCCGCGTAGCCGAGAATCTGCTCGACGTCGGTGAGGGCGACGGCCACGGCGGCGGTGCTGGGCAGCAGCAGCGCGCAGATGCGCTGCGCCGCCTCGGGCGTCATGCCCTCCTTCGTCAGGTCGAGAAACTGGCTGGCCAGCTGGAGCATGTCGTCGGACTGGTGCGCGCGCACGGAGTCCGGATCCATCAGCAGGCGGATGACCACCACCACCGACAGGGTGAACACCATCCCCGCCACGATCATGACCACCACCGACACATTGGGAGAAAGCACCGTCCACAGCATGGCGAGCGCCGAGAGGGCCGCCACAGTGAAGGCGAACATCTCCAGGTTGAAGAGCCGCGGGTAGCGGTACTGGTTGTTGGCGGCCTCGCTAGAGGCATCTTTCAGGGAAGCCATGGCATCTCCTCGGGAACGCTGCGGACGCGCCGGCGCAGGCGGCGGGCGCGCGGGGTGCGGTTACATGATACCGGTCTGGTTGAGGGCGAGCAGGGCAGCGCCCACCAAAAGGAATCCGCTGAAGATGAAGCGCAGGGTGCGCTCGGGCACGCGCGGGATGAGCCGAGCGCCCAGCAGCGCGCCGGGCACCGACCCCACGGCCACAGCGACGGCCACCAGCCACGAGACGTTGCCGAGCATCGTCTGGGTCACCGCCGCGGGCAACGCGAGCAGCGCCACGGATATGAGCGACGTGCCCGACGTAAGCTTCATGGGAATGTGGAACAGCGACACCATGAGCGGCACCATGACAAAGCCGCCGCCCAGCCCCACGTAACCCGAGGCCACGCCGGCTATCGCGCCCACGCCCACGCCCATCACCAGCTGTCGGCGCGTCATCCGCGGCACTGCCGGCATCACAAGCGCCTCCGCCTGCGCGTCGGGCGCGCCGTCCCCTTCCGCGCTATCCGCCGCCGCGCCCGCTCCCGCCTTCTTCCCCTTGGGAGCCTTGAGCGCCTTCGAGAACATGGTGAGGGCCGAATACGCGATGACCGCGGCGGCGGCCACCATGATGGCCCAGTCGGGCGATATCGTGGCCAGCCACACGCCCACCGGCGAGGTGATCGCGCCGCCCAGCCCTGCGGCCACGCCAAGCGACGGCACGCAGGTCTTGCGGCGGATGTGCGAGATGGCGCCCGAGATGGACGTGGGAATGATGGTCGCGAGGGAGGTAGCCGTGCTCATGATGGGCGAAAGGGCATAGCCCAGCTTGAACACGGGCACGAGGACGGTGCCCCCGCCAATGCCCAGCAGGCCCGAGAGCACGCCGACGCCCAGCCCCACGGCGAGCGACACGATGAGCAGTCCCAGCTGATCCACGATCGGCTACTCCGCGATGTTGAGGCGGATCTCGCTCGTCATGCCCGGGTCGAAGGACGCCGGGCGCGCGCCGTCAGCCGCCGCCACGCCCTCCGCCCCATCAGCTACGGCGGCATTGTGCAGCGCCGAGCGCAGCAGCGCCTCGCTCAGCGCCTCGTCGCCCTCCAGGCGCGCCATGGCCTCGGGCCATGCGTACTGGAACTCGAAGTACTTCGCGCAGTTACGCTCAGCGTAGGTCTGCGCCTCCTTGCGCGCAGCCTTCGCGGCGCGACGATACGCCTTCTTGTCCGGCAGCACCAGGCTGCGCAAGAACGCCGTCACGCTGATGCGACGCGTGAGCCCCGGCTCCAGGAACGGCCCGGGATACGGCTCGAGCGACTTCGGCTTCACCTGCTGCAAGTCGATGAGCGCGCGGCTGTACTCCAGCTTGCGGTACTCGTAGATCCAACGGAAGATGTCCTGGCGGAAGCGGTCGCCCTCGCTCGACGACTTGGGCGGCAGATGACGCAGCACCCACTCGTTGTCGAACCAGATATCCGAGCCGTACATCCGGAGGTCGAGCATATAGTCCAAGTCCTCGCCGCGCGTGATCCACGGGTCGAAGGCCAGGCGGCGGAAGGCCTCCTTGTGCACGGCCAGACAGCCGCCGCACACATGGTTTGACCGCGAGAGCCGCGGGCCCTTCATCGCCTTGCTGATCCACTCATTGAACGCGCGGCCCTGCTGCCAGAAGCGGTTGTACCAGGCGTCCTCCCACTTCGAGAGGTACGACCCCTCGTCGTTGAGGTAGTAGCCCGTCTTGGCCAAGATGGGGATGCCCTTCTTGGTGAGCTTGCCCAGGCCGTACATGGCATGCTTGAGGAAGTCGGGGTCGTCCACCACCTCGTCGTCGTCGAGGAACACCACCGCATCGAAGCCGAAGACGTTGGCTATCACCAGCCCCAGGTTGCGCACGGCCCCATAGCCCGAGAGCGCCACCTCGCGACCGAGCTTGCCGATCTTCAGCTGCTCCATGCGCTGACGGACGAGAGCCAGCTCGGCTGCGCCGATGACCAGCACGTTCAGCGACGGGTGCTGATCGACGACGGCCTGCACCTTCTCGGCCGCCTGAGCCTCGAAGGGCGACTCGGCAGCCACGAGCACCACGATGAGCCCCAAGCCGCGCACCTTCTCAAGCGAGGCCAGGCAACGCCCCAGCTCGCCGGGGTCGTTGAGCGGGGTCACGTGATCGTAGGTGGCGATAGTGTTGGAGCCAGCGCGATGGCGGCGCCCCGCGATGAACGTCGGGATGATGACGACGGGCTGCATGCAGCTCCTTCCGCGTGCTTGGTCGTTGATGACAGATGACCTAGGTATTGTACTCGTCATTTGTGGAGCAACCGTCCACGGCCAGGCAACACCACAACGCCGCACGTCGCCGGCGCGCACGGCGCGCATGGCGCGCATCTGCAGCGCCAGGTGTCGTTTCTGGCCATTTGCTTCGAAATTCCGAGGCTCAAACCGCTGCAAGGACGATGAGAAACGAGGTTTGCCCAGGTCAGCTTTTTTCCTAGCGCGCATAGCCCTTCAAATCGGGCTGGATCCGGCCCCTCAGCCTCGGAATTTCGAAGCAAATGGCCAGAAAACACTCTTTAGCTTGCAGCAGCGCCCTATCGGCGGGGCTTGCCTCCGCGGGATCTCTTGCCGGAGCCGCGGCCCTTGGGGGCGCGAGCGTGCGACGCCTTCTCGCCCTGGGCCCAGCGCGCCTGCTCGCGGCGCTCCTTGATCTCGGCCGTCTCCTGACGCAGCGCCTGGTAGGAGGCGAAGCGCTCGGGCGCCAGCTCGCCGGCCGCCACCGCCGCGCGGACAGCGCAGCCGGGTTCGTCGCCGTGGCGGCAATCGCGGAAGCGGCAGCCCTCGGCCAGCGCCTCCACATCGGCGAACGCGGCGCCGATGCCCGAGTCGGCGTCCCACAGCCCCAAGCCGCGCACGCCGGGCATATCGACGATCCGCCCGCCGCCGGGCAGCTCGATCACCTCGCGGCTGACCGTGGTGTGGCGGCCTTTTCCGTCGCCCTCCCGCACGGCGGCCGTCTCCTGGACGTCCTCGCCCAGCAGCAGGTTCACCAGGCTCGACTTCCCCACTCCGCTGCGGCCGATGAGCACGGCCATCGAGCCAGCCGGCACGAGCGCGCGCACTGCCTCGACCGAAGCAGGGTCGGCCGAGGTTACCACGATAGTCTGCACGTCAGGGCCGACCAGCGCGCGCACCTGGTCGCGCACGGCCCGGACCTGCGCATCGTCCTGCGCGAGGTCGGCCTTGGTGAGCACCACGGTCACCGCGGCACCCGTCTCGTAGGCGAGCACGAGCTCGCGCTCGAGGCGGCGGCGGTTCACCTCCGCCAGAGGCTGCGCCACGATGACGCGGTCGAAGTTGGCGGCAAGCACCTGGGCGACGGCGCGCTCGGTGGGGTCTTTGCGCACGAAAGCGCGGCTGCGCGGGAGGATGGCCTCGATGATGCCCATGTCGTGGTCGTCAGGCACGGAGACCTCCACGCGGTCCCCGATGACGGCGCGCACCTTCTCGCCCTTGACCAGCGCCGTCGCATGCTCGCAGCGAAGCGTCGCGCCATCGGGGAAGCGCACCAGCGGAAATCCCCGGTCGAGCTTCACCACTTCTCCCCTGTGTCGGGCCTCGGAAGCGCATCCGGCGGCAGGAGGCGTGCTACCGGCACGGCTCCCCGCCACGCGTGCAGCCCCCGTGGCCTCGGCGGCAGCGTCCGCGACAGCACCCGCGGCCTCGGCCGCCTCGGCGGATTCGGCGGCAGCGTCCGCGGCTTCGGCGGATTCGGCGGCAGCGTCCGCGGCGGCATCCGCCGCCTGCGCACAACCTGCGGCGGCGCGCTCGACCTCCCCGCTCGCGGCGGCGTGCTCGGAAGGGGGCGTTTCACGTGAAACACTCATCGCGGCCCCTAGCGCTGGCTCTCTCGCAGGCGGTAGAACACGATGATGAGCACCGCGCCCAGCACTATCATCACCGCGCCGGGCACGAAACGCTGGGGGTCGAGCGGCTCGCGCAGATCCTCGCCCTTCTTCACGACGCTCACGTGGTCGGCATGCAGGTCAGTCAGGCCGTCGTGCTCGGGGCAGGTGAGGTGGAACGTGCCGCGCACCTGCAACGTGGTGCCGCGCACGCCGTAGGCGCCGTAGCGGTCGATGGCCCTGGAGGACTCCTTCGTCATGAACACGGGGATGTCCGCATTCGACCCGTCGATGGCCTGGAGGGCGATCCAGCAGTTAGCCGAATCGAACTCTGCGTTGATGCGATCGCCCACCACCTCGCCTACCACCTGGACCGTCTGGTTGTTCAGGTAGGAGTCGGCGCTGGACAGATCAGCGATGGAGGTGTCGTAGATGAACGAGCTGTCGGGCATCTGCTGGGGGTTCACCTCGTTGGGGCCGGGAGCACCGTCGCCCTCCGCCGCCCACGCCGTCGCCCCCGGCAGCACGCACGTCAAGGACAGCGCCACCGCAGCCAGGGCGCCCATCGCCCGCACACCCACAGCAACCGGGACGGTTGCCGCGCCCGAGGCGCCCGCGCCCACAACCACAGCGCCCAC
>CANSQW010000092.1 GCA_947649215.1 uncultured bacterium
GAGCGCGGGCGGCCTGCGGCAACCGGTTCGCGCACGGCGCCGGCGAGCGGAACCAGAGAGGGGCGATCCGCCAATGGAGAGCAAGACGAGCGAGGCGAAGGGCAAGCCCACCGACGAGGTGGCCGAGAAGACGCGGGGCCGGGCCCCGGCGGGCGAGGGCGCCTCGGCCAAGTCCCGCAGGAAGGGCTCGGCCACCGAGCAGGTGTCCCTGTTCGAGCGCGTGCCGGCTGACAAGCGGCTCGCGTGGCCCGACATCGGCGCCATCCTGGGCGGCGTGGTGTCGAGCCTGTCGAAGGTGATGGGCGGCGGCATCGTGGCGTTCTACGCCGGCTGCCAGATGGGCGGCGTGACCGTGGCCATCACGTTCGTCCTGTCGTTTCTGCTCACGCTGCTGGTGGGCAAGATCTGCTTTCGCGAGGGCCTGCCCAACAACGTGGTGTCCCGCTTCTACATCTTCGGCCGGCGCGGATCGGCCGCCGGATCCCTCATTTGGATATTCTGCCTGGTGGGCGTGCTGGCCGTGGGCACGGTGCAGCTGGGCAACGCCATCCTGTTCGCCTTCGGGTGGGAGGGCGAGGCCGTCCGCTGGGCCCTGTTCATCGGCATCTCGTGCGTGTGGGTGATCATGGCGCTGTTCGGCACCAAGGTCATCGCCCGCATGAACGCGGTGTTCGTGGTGGCCCTGTTCTGCGTCATGGGCTACGTCATCTACCTCATCGCCGCCGACGGGCAGCTGGTCGACGCGGCCACCCACGGCATCCTCATTCCCGGCGTCGAGCCGGTGCAGGGCTTCGCCTACTCCGTGAACTACGCCATCATGACGAGCGGCCTCATGGCGTTGTTCGCCGCCGACTTCACGCGGTTCGCCCGCAAGGAGCGCGACATCGCGCCCATCGCCGCCACCGGCAGCGTATTCGCCATCATCACCTACCTGTGCGGCGCGCTCATCGTCTACTACGGCTTCGAGAAGTCGGTCGAGTACTTCACCGCCCAGGGCATGGGCGCCGCGCTCGCGGCCAACGCGGCGGTCACCAACCCCGGCGTGTCGCTCGTGCTGGCGGCCGGCGGCGTGGGCCTGGCGGTCATCTGCCTGTCGCAGATGAAGGTGGAGACGTCCAACTCCATCGGCGGCGCCAACGCCGTGTCCAACCTGGTCAACTCGCTCACCGGGCGCAAGCTGCCCTGGGCTGCGGCGGTCATCGGCGCCAACGCCATCGGGCTTGCGTTCATCCTGGGCAACATCCTCGACCAGGTGAACGCGTTCATGAGCTACGGCTCCATCCTCACGAGCTCCTGGTGCGTGCTGCTCATCACCGACTACTACCTGGTGCGCGGCAAGATGGGCATCGGCGCGGTGGGCATCGACCTGGACGCGCCCGAGCACGAGGTCAACTGGCGCGGCGTGGGCACCATCGCCTCCGTGGGACTGCTGGGCAGCGTGCTCTACGCCACCGGAGCCGTGGCCGTGCCCTTCCTGGTGGTGGCCCCGCTGACGGTGCTCGTCTACGTGGCGGCCAGCTGGCTCGTGCGCGACAAGGTGCGCGCCGGGGAAATCGGGTAGGGAAGAGGGCCCCTCGGCGGCCCGGCTGCCGCGCCCGCAAAGAAGAGCCCCTCGCCGCAGGCTGCGCGGCGAGGGGCTCGGTGGTTTCAGGAGGGGGAGGCTGCTACTTCTGCACAGCCTTCTTCGCGTCGTCGGCCTTGGCCTCCACGACGCCCTTCGCCTCGTTGGCCTTGGCGGCTACGGCGTCCTTGGCGTCCTCGGCCTTGTCGCCCGCCTTCTTCGCGGCGTCGCTGGCGGCGTCCTTCAGGTCGCCTGCCTTGTCCGCGGCGGCATCCTTCAGGTCACCGGCCTTCTCGACGGCGGCGTCCTTCAGATCGCCCGCCTTGTCCGCGGCCTTCTTCGCGGCGTCGCCTGCAGCGTCGGCGATGTCTCCGGCCTTGTCCGCGGCGGCATCCTTCAGGTCGCCCGCCTTCTCGGCCACGTCGTGAGCCACGTCGCTGGCCTTCTCAGCCACATCGTGGGCTGCGTCCTGGATGGCGTCCTTGGCGTCTTCGGCCATGTCCTTCAGCTTATCGGTGAAACCCATGGTGTGCTCCTTCCAAAGCGGATCAATCCCCTTGCGGTGCCGCCGGTGAGTTAGCGAGTCGGAGGCACCGCCGAGGTGTTTGGCACAGGTTACGGGTTTTCGCGCGATGGCGGGCCGGCTTCGGACGCCTGAAACGCAGCCATATCCTACCCGTTGACTAGGCGTTGTCGGCGGCGAGGCGCTTGCGGTAGCCGTAATGCCCGCTCAGGGCCACCATGAACGTGACGGTCACCGCCACCGACGCCAGCTCGGCCACGGTGACGGAAAGCCAGATGCCGTCCACGCCCAGCCACAACGGCAGCAGGATGACCGAGGCCGTCTCGAACACGAGGGTGCGCAGAAACGAGATGAGCGCCGAGACGAGCCCGTTTCCCAGCGACGTGAAGAACGCCGACCCGTAGATGGAGAACCCCATCAGCAGGAAGCACAGCGCGTACACGCGGTAGCCGTGCACGGTCAGCTCGAGCAGCGCGGCGTCGTAGCTCACGAAGATCCGCGAGAGCGGCTCGGCCAGCACCTGCCCGGCGGCGAACATGGCCACGCTGCCCGCCGCGATGAGCCCGAGGCTCTTCATGAGCAGGCTGCGCATCTCGCGCCGGTTCCGCGCGCCGTACTGGAAGCTCATGAGCGGCGACGACCCCATCGCGTACCCCATGAAGATGGCGCCGAACACCATGCCGGTGTACATGATGACGCCGTAGGCCGCCACGCCGTCCTCGCCCACGTAGCGCAGCAGCTGGAAGTTGTACAGCATCCCCACCAGGCTCATGGCCACGTTGGCCACCATCTCCGACGATCCGTTGGCGCATGCCTTCCCGATGACGCGCCACTCAGGCCGCGCGGGGCGCAGCCGCAGGAAGCTCGTGTTCCTGCGCAGGAAGTAGACGAGCGGTAGGCCGCCGCCGATGACCTCGCCGATGTTGGTGGCCAGCGCCGCGCCGGCGAGCCCCCAGCCGAGCGCGCCGACGAACAGCGCGTCGAGCGCTATGTTCGCCACGCCGGCCGCCACGATCACGGCAAAGCCCAGCTGCGGCTTGCCGGCGGTGACGAAGAAGCTCTGGAAGGCGTACTGGAGCATGAAGAAGGGGAGGGAGAGGAAGAGCATGCGCCCGTAGAGCGTGGCGTCGGCCAGCATCTGGCCCTGAGCGCCGAGGGCCGCCGCCACCGGCTCGGTGAGCAGGAATCCCGCCACGGCCAGGACGACGCCGACTGCCACGGCGAACCAGACGAGCATCGAGAAGGCGCGGTTGGCGCCCTCGTCGTCGCCCTCGCCGCGGGTCTTGGCCACGATGGCGCTGCCGCCGGTGCCTATCATGAGGCCCACCGAGGAGAGGACCATGATGAACGGGAAGATGAAGTTGACCGCCGCCAGCGCCGTCTTTCCCGCGAAGTTCGACACGAACACGCCGTCGACGATGGTGTAGAGCGAGGCGAACACAGTCATGGCGATGGAGGGCGCGGTGAACTTGAGCAGCGCGCCTAGGGTGAAATGGCGGGACATGTCGACGGTCATGGGAACTCCTTGTTGGGCTGGGGCGGGGCGCGGCGGGTATCGGGGGAGGGCTAGAGCGCGTCGAGCTCCGTGCGCAGGGCGGCCGTGTAGCGCGTGAGCAGGCGCGAGAGCGTGGCGCGCTCCGATGCGCTGAGCGCCTCGGCGGCGCGAAGCTCGGCGAGGTAGGCCGGCCGCACGCGCGCCTCCACGACGGCGCGCCCGGCTGCGGTCAGCCAGATCGGCGCGTTGCGCTCGCTGCCCTTCTCGGGCATCGCGAGCCCCCGCTCCGCAAGGCGCCACACCGACGAGCTCACCGTCTGCTTAGCCGTGAAGCCGCGCTCGCAGAGCTGCTTCTGGGTGAGGCCGTCCTCGAGCATGAGCGAGTACAGGATGTCGAAGGCGCTGTCCGAGAGCCCCGCCTTGCGGGCTGCCTGATGGTAGATCTCGTCTGTTTCCTGGTAGAAGCGGTCTATCTGCGCCAGGAGATCCTTGGCGCCAGTCCCGCTGCCGGCGAGGCCTCCGGCAGCCTCGTCTGTGTCGCGCGTCGCAGTTGTGGCCATCGTATTCGCTCCTTGGTCTGATTTCGGACTAGCAGTTTAGTCCGAAATCAGACCAAGGAGCGAAGAGGACGCCCGTCTCCAAGAATCCTTCAAAGATGGATGTTGACGATTATTTGATTACATCCTATAGTGTAGCTAGTCTAAAACACAGCGAAAGCGGACTGGCACCTCCCCGATGGAGCCGGTCCGCTTTCGTGTTTGGCGGGCGCTTGGCGTTGCGGGCGCGGGGCGGCGGAGGGCCGCCTCAGCGCCGGCCAGGGCCGCCCGTGCTATGCTGAGGGCATTACATCGGTCGAGCGGAAGGGCCCGTCATGGCTTATCAACCGGATAATCCGAAGCGAGACGCGTCGCGCCTCATGGCCTCCTTGGGAGAGCCGTCCGTGGGCCGGCGCGAGGCTCCCGAGCCGGAGGATCGGCCTGCCGTGCGGCGACGGGTCGTTATCGGGGTCGCCTTGGGGGCGGTCGTCGTGGCGGTGGTATTCGCGCTCATGATGCTTCTGGCGCCCGACGCCGCGAGGCTGGGGTAGGGGCGCGCCGTGGGCGGGGGAGCGCGCGCCGACGCCGTGTCCGGGGACGCCGCCATCAGCGAGGGCGCCGCTAGGCGGCGCGAGGCGAGCTGGGGCGCGGCGCCCGTGCCGGCGGAGCGCGTGGTCGTGGCGCGCTGCGGGTTCACGGCGCTTGACGATGCCGTGCGGCCGTTGGCCGTGGGCATCGCGGGCGACCGCATCGTGTGGACGGCCGACCCGGCAAAGGCGGGCGACGCCGCGCATCCCCTGGCCGAGGGCGCGGTGACCGATGACTGGGGCGAGGCCTTCCTCATGCCGGGCTTCCACGACGCGCACCTGCACTTCTTCCACGCGGCGCTCTATGCCTCGCCCCTGGCCGACCAGTTTCTCGGCACGAGCGAGCAGGACTGCGTCGATCGCCTGGCCGACCTGGCCGCGCGCCGTCCTGCCGGCTCGTGGCTGCTTGCCCAGGGCTGGCGCGAGTACCGCTGGGATCCGCCGGTGACGCCCGCGCGCGCCTCGCTTGACGCGGTCTACCCCGACCGTCCCGTGGCGCTCTATTCCGGAGACGCCCACACCCTGTGGCTGAACTCGTGCGCGCTCGAGCGGCTGGGCATCGCGCAGGACGCGGAGCCGCCTGCCGGCGGCAGCTACGACCGGGATGCGGACGGCCGCCTTACCGGCATCGTGCGCGAGGCCGCCGCCATGGAGCTCATGCCGCGCATCGTCGAATCGTTTTCCGTCGATGAGCTGCTCGATGCCTACCGCGCCTTCCAGGCGGCGCTCAACGCCCAGGGCGTCACGGCCGTCTGCGACCTGGCGCTCATGGCAGGCCCGGGGCTCGACTTCGTGCGTGACGACCTGTTCGCCGCGCTGGAGGAGGCGGGCGAGCTCACCCTGCGCGTCTCGCTCTTCCCCACGTTGCTGGCCGAGGGCTCGCGCCTTGCCGACCTGCAGGCGCGCCTGCGCGGCCCGCTCGTGCGCGCGCAGGGCTACAAGCAGTTCTTCGACGGCGTGTCGAGCCAGCACACCGCCTGGCTGCACGACCCTTACGCCAATGCGCGCTTTCCCGGCGACTGCGGGCGCCCGACGGTGAGCCCCGCGGCCTTGGACGCGCTTGTCCAGCAGGCCGCAGCCGAGGGCCAGGGCGTGCGCATCCATGCCATCGGCGACGAGGCCATTCACGTCGCGCTCGACCTCTATGAGCGCGCCGGCGTGGGGAGCCTGGCCGAGGGCTGTCTCTTATACACATCTCCGAGCCCACGAGACTCAGGCGAATCTCGGATG
>CANSQW010000093.1 GCA_947649215.1 uncultured bacterium
CCGTCCGGGCGCAGGGGCGGCGGCGATGCGCGCCCGGACGGCCTCCTCCCAGCCGGCGGGCGCCTGGACGGCGCGCAGCTGGCGCCGGTAGTCGTCGAACCTCATCGCTCCTCCTCCCGCAGCATCTTCCGCAGCCGCGCCCGCGCACGATGCAGCCGCGTGCGCACCGTGGCCGGCGCCACGCCGACGACGGCTGCGATCTCGTCCGTGGCGTACTCTTCTATATAGAACAGGTAGATGACCTCCCGCAGGGCCGGCGGCAGCGCGTCGACGTGCCGCCACAGCACGCCCGCGCCCACGCCCTCGTCGGCGTCTTCGCCTACGCGCGGCCCATCCAGCTCGGCGGGGCCGACGAGGGCTGCCCGCGCGCCCGCGCGCTCCAGCGTCTGCGGGTCGGTCGCGTCCTCGGGGCGGCGGCTGCGGGCGCGCCAGCGGTTCTTGCAGCGACAGGACGCCGCCATCATGAGCCAGCGCCGGAGGTGACGCTCGTCTTGGAAGCAGCTACCCGAGGCAAACAGGGCGACGAACACGTCCTGCGTCGTTTCCTCAGCCTCGGACGGGACGCGCAGCTGGTGAAGCGCGAAGCGGTACACCGCGTCGCCATAGCGCCGCATGGCGCGCTCGACGAGGGCCGCGCGGTCGGCGTCGGGCATCAGAAGCCCCTGACGACGTAGGTGCCCGCGACGGTCGATCCGTCCAGCTCATAGGCGGCAAGCCTCGTCTCGGCGCGCTCGCGCACTCGGGCGCGCACGCGGTCGAGAAGCGCGCGAGCCTCCTTCTCCGACAACTCGGGCGCGAGCTGCCGGATGAGGGCCGTCGCGTCCTCCCCCGGCGCGACCACCGAGGTCAGACGCCTCCTCAGCTCGGCAGCATCGTCGCGGCCAACCGCAGCGCGGGCGCCCAGCTCAGCGTCCAGCGCGTCATGGTAGGCGTCCACCGCGCGCGCATCCCGCCCGGCCATGAGGGCCACCGCCTCCCCGGGCGTGGACACGTCGCCGCCCTGGGCCGCATCGAGCTCGGCGGCGTAGACGTAGGCTACCCGCTCGTCAGGCATGCCCGCGTTGATGATGACGGCCTCCAGGTCTGGGCGCGCGCCGACCGCCTTCTCGCCGATGGGGCAGTAGGTCTGCCCTGCCTCGTTGCGCGGCCAGACGTGGAGCCGCTCGGTTGCGCACTCCGCTATCGACAGCGACCCTGCGGCCATCGCCATCGCCACGCACGTCGCCACCATGCCGCTGCGCAGCGTGCCTCCGCGCGCGCCGGCGTCGTGCCTTCCGTTCCCCATGGTCGCCTCCTCCCGCCTGCGGCCGCCCAGGCGACGGCCCCTCATCTCCTTATTACACCGGCTTGCGCGAAAATGTTCCCATTTTGGTCATTTGCTTCGAAATTCCGAGGGATTCGCCTCGAAAAGCAGCCCCGCCAGAAGGCGCGGGGGACGTTTCCCCAGGTCGGGGTTTTCCACGTCCGCTCGCAGGGGGCGTGTAGCGCCGAGACGCCTCGGAATTTCGAAGCAAATGACCGTTTTTCGCACAAGCCCGCGCACGACACCGCCCATGTGCCCGGTATGTGTTGATTGGCTTGCCCCCGGCAGCGAAGATAGTTTAGAAGCTAAACTATCTGGCGACAGAGAGGGCGCGGGCTCCCAAGGGCCGCGCGCAGAGACGCGAGCCACCCGGGAAGGCAGCTCACCCATGCTTCAGCTTCAGCATATCCGCAAGTCCTACACCACCGGCAGCTTCACGCAGACGGCTCTCGACGACGTGTCGGTGGCCTTCCGCGATAACGAGTTCGTCGCCATCCTCGGCCCGTCGGGCTCGGGCAAGACCACCATGCTCAACATCATCGGCGGACTTGACCACTACGACACCGGCGACCTCATCATCGACGGCATCTCCACCAAGAAGTACAAGGACCGCGACTGGGACACGTACCGCAACAACCGCATCGGCTTCGTCTTCCAGAGCTACAACCTCATCCCCCACCAGACGGTGCTTGCCAACGTCGAGCTGGCGCTCACGCTGTCGGGCGTGAGCCGCGAGGAGCGCCGTGCGCGGGCCGTCGCCGAGCTCGAGCGCGTCGGCCTGGGCGACCACGTGAACAAGCGGCCCAACCAGCTCTCCGGCGGCCAGATGCAGCGCGTCGCCATCGCCCGCGCGCTCATCAACAACCCGGAGATCCTGCTGGCCGACGAGCCCACCGGCGCGCTCGACTCCAAGACCTCCGTCCAGATCATGGACCTGCTCACCGAGATCGCCAAGGATCGCCTGGTGGTCATGGTCACCCACAACCCCGAGCTGGCCGAGCAGTACGCCACGCGCATCGTCAACCTGGCCGACGGCGTCATCCGCTCCGACACCGACCCCTTCGAGCCCACCGCCGATGAGATGCGCGAGTCCACCAAGAAGGTGCGCCGCACCTCGATGGGCCCGCTCACGGCGCTCGCGCTGTCGTTCAACAACCTCATGACGAAGAAGGGCCGCACCCTCATGACGGCCTTCGCCGGATCCATCGGCATCATCGGCATCGCGGCCATCCTCTCGCTCGCCAACGGCGTGAACGACTACATCAAGACGGTGGAGGAGGAGACGCTCTCGGAGTACCCGCTCCAGATCATGTCCACCGGCCTCGATATGACCTCCATGCTGCTGGGAAGCGTGCCGGAGGGCGCCCCTGATGCCAGCGAGGGCGCTGGCGAAGATGCGGCGGACAGCGGCGAGGGCGCTCCCACGGAAGAGGTGGGCGTCGTCGAGATGATCACCACCATGTTCGGCTCGGTGGGGTCCAATGACCTGGCCTCGCTCAAGGCCTACCTCGACAGCGGCGAGAGCGGCATCGAGCCCTACGTCAACGCCATCGACTACACCTACGACGTGGCGCCCCAGATCTTCAGCTCCGACGTGGACAACCTGCGCCAGGTCAACCCCGACCGCTCGATGGCGTCGCTCGGCATCGGCTCGGGCACCTCGAGCAACTCGCTCATGTCGATGGCCATGAGCACCGACGTGTTCTTCGAGATGCCCGACGACCCGGGCCTCTACGAGTCGCAGTACGACGTGAAGGCCGGGCGCTGGCCCGAGTCGCCCAACGAGGTGGTGCTCGTCACCACCGCAGGCGGGCGCATCAGCGACTTCATGCTCTACACCTTGGGCCTGCGCGACGCCGCCGAACTCGACGAGATGGTGCGCCAGTTCGCCGCCGAGGAGGACGTCGTCATACCCGACGACATCGAGCCGGTGTCCTACGAGGACGTGCTGAACGTGCGGTTCAAGCTGGTCAACGCCGCCGACTGGTACTCCTACGACGCCGACTACGGCGTGTGGGTGGACAAGTCCGACGACAACGTCTTCATGCGCGAGCTCGTGGCCGCGGGCGAGGACATCGCCGTGGTGGGCATCGTCACGCCGTCGCCCGACGCCAAGGCCACCATGCTCCAGCCCGGCCTCAACTACCCGGCATCGCTCGTAACCCACGTGATCGACCAGGCCGCGGCCAGCCAGATCGTCCAAGACCAGCTGGCCGACCCGTCGGTCAACGTGCTCACCGGCAAGCCCTTCGGCGAGGACGACGACGAGAGCGAGTTCGACATGGACTCGCTGTTCACCATCAACTCCGAGGCGCTCCAGGCGGCCTTCAAGATAGACCAGCGCAAGCTCTCCGTCGACATGTCGAACACGCTCAACCTGCAGGGCGTGGCGGCCAACCTGCCGCCGGCCCCCGAGCCCGACATGGCCGCGCTTACCGGCTCGCTCGACCTGGAACTCTCCGATGAGCAGATATCCGGCCTGGTCACCAATGTGATGGGCGCCTTCCAGGCCTACCTGAAGACCCTGCCGCCCGAGGAGCAGGCCGCCGCCATGACCGACTTCGGCGGCGCGTTCGCGAAGTTCCTCAAGTCCCCCGCCGGCCAGGCGGCCGTGGCGGCCCAGACCATGAAGATCGCCCAGGAGAAGGATCTGGAGAACCAGGTGGCACGCGCGCTCCAGGGCTACGTGACCTCCACCATGACCTCCTACATGTCCACTATGGCCAAGGCGATGGAGACGCAGGTCACCGCCGCCATGCAGAAGGGCATGGCCCAGATGGGCGCCAACATGGCGTCGGCCGTGTCCATCGACGCGGACGCGTTCGCCGACGCCTTCGAGATGAACATGACCGAAGACGAGCTGCGCGACCTGATGATGTCGCTCATGACCTCGGAGGACGCCACCTACGACAGCAACCTGCGCACGCTCGGCTACGCCGATCCGGCCAAGCCCGCGGGCATCGACATCTATCCTGTCGACTTCGACGCGAAGGCCCACGTCATCCAGATTCTCGACGACTACAACGCGCGGATGGAGGCCGAGGGGGCCGACGACAAGGTGATCACCTACACCGACTTCGTGGGCACGCTCATGGCATCGGTGACCGACATCGTGAACATGATCAGCTACGTGCTCGTGGCGTTCGTGGCCATCTCGCTGGTGGTGAGCTCCATCATGATCGGCGTCATCACCTACATCTCGGTGCTCGAGCGCCGCAAGGAGATCGGCATCCTGCGCGCCATCGGCGCCTCGAAGGGCGACATCAGCCGCATCTTCAACGCCGAGACCATCATCGAGGGCCTGGTGGCCGGCCTGCTGGGCGTGGGGATCACCGCGCTGGGCTGCATTCCGGTCAACGCCGTGGTGTACTCGCTCTTCGACGTGCCCAACGTCGCGCAGCTGCCGTGGCAGGCTGCCGCTATACTGGTGGGGATCAGCGTGTTCCTGTCGTTCATCGCGGGGCTCATCCCCGCGTCGAGCGCCAGCCGGAAAGACCCCGTGGAGGCGCTGCGCAGCGAGTAGCCCTCCTGGGAGGCCCGCGCGCGACGCCCCGCCCGGTGGGAAGGTGATTGAGCGTGAGCCATAAGGAAGAGCCCCTCTACGACATCAAGCCCTCGCCCGACATGGGCTTCTGCGACGCGGAGACGCCCGAGACCTGCCTGCGTGCCTACGGCGAGACGGTGGTGGGCGGCGTGACCGTGCCGCTGTGCACGGCGTCGACCGGCATGCCGTGCACCAAGGCCGTGCGCGCGGTGGCGCCCGAGACGTTGGAAGATGACGGTGCCCCGGCCGGGCACTCGGCGCGCCGGGGACGGGCCTGGGCCTCGTCGGGCGCGTGCCGCCCGTTCATCGGGCTTGTGGCCAAGCAGTTCCCCGAGGAGCGCTTCCTCAGCCTGCCCGCCGACTACGCGCCGGCGGTGGCGGCGGCTGGCGGAATCCCCGTCATCCTGCCGTTCATGGAGGACGTCGACGCCTATGCGAGCCTCTTCGAGCACCTGGACGGCTTCGTGCTGACCGGAGGCCACGACGTGGATCCTGCGCTCTACGACGGGCCCTCCCCCGCCGACCCGGCCTTCGCTGCCGTGAGCCAGCTCACGCCTGAGCGCGACGCGCTGGAGTACGAGATTCTCAACTTCGCCGACGAGCACGACGTGCCGGTGCTGGGCATCTGCCGCGGCATGCAGCTGATGAACGTGTACTACGGCGGCACCCTGCACGTCGACTTGCCCACCGACCTGGGGCTCGACCGCTATCACCACTGGCAGACCGCCGCGCCGTCCTGCCCCGTGCACGAGGTGACCATCGATGGGGACACGCGCCTCGGCGCCGTGATGGGCCCGGGGCCGTTCTCGGTGAACTCGCTGCACCACCAGGCCGTGCGCGACGTGGCGCCCGACCTGCGCGCCTGCGCCTGGGCCGACGGCCTGGTGGAGGGCGTGGAGCACCCGGAGCGCGCCTTCATGGTGGGCGTGCAGTGGCACCCCGAGTTCTTCGCCGGCAACGGCCCGATGGGCCCGCTGTTCGACGCGCTCGTGGACGCAGCGCGCCCCCGGCGCGAGGCGCGGTAGGCGCGGCGCAGGCCGGAAG
>CANSQW010000094.1 GCA_947649215.1 uncultured bacterium
GCTCGGAGATGTGTATAAGAGACAGGCCGAGATGGGGCGGGCGGGGATCGCGGGCGCGGGGCTCGCCGGGGCAGACGGCGCAGACGCGGAGCTCGCGGAAGCGGGAGCCACGAGCGCGGGGCCCACGGGCACGAGCGCGGGGGCTGCGGGCGCGGGGCTCGCCGGGGTAGGGGCCGCGGAGGTGGGCGCGAAGGTCGGCGGGGCGGGACGTGGGGCCCAGCCGAGACGCGGGAGGAGGAGCGCGAGCAGCAGGGAGATGAGGCAGGCCGTCAGCAGGCAGACCAGGCCGCCTTCGATGCCGAGGAAGAGCCCCACAGCGGCCATCAGCTTCACGTCCCCGCCTCCCATGGCGCGACGTCCCGTCAGCGCTTCGAAGGCAAGCGTGACCGCCAGCAGCCCTCCTCCGAGCACCAACGCCCCCAGCAGACCGTCGGCAACCGACAGAGCAGGAACGAGAGCACCCTCAGGATGCGTTGCCGCCAACGCGATACGCCAGACGATCCACACGGCCGCCAAAGCCGCCACGATGCCATTGGGAATCCGTAGCTCGCGCAGATCATCCCCCGCCGCCACCACCAGCAGCAGCATGAACGACCCATAGGCCAGCAGCGTGACTATCATGGAGGCCTCCTCTCCCCCTCAAGGGCATCATCCCATGATACGCAAGCCCGCGCGCCCTGACGCAGGACGCACCCGATCCACATCCTCCCTTGATTTCTCACCCAAACTTAGAGGAACTTAGAGGGTGCCGATGAGAAGAGAGAACCCCTTCACCCCGAGCTTCGGCGAGATACCCGCGCGCCTCGCCGGCCGCGACCAGATACTCTATGACGTGACGAGGGCCCTTGAGTCCGAGCGCCGGCGCCCCGATCTCACCACCATATTCTCCGGGGCGCGCGGAACGGGAAAGACGGCCCTGCTCGCCCTCATCGCAGAGGAGGCGGAGCGGCGCGGATGGGTGGCCGTGTCGACCACCGCATTGCCGGGAATGCTCGAGGACATCGAGATTCGAGCGCGACGAAAGGCCGCGCAGTACCGCAGGCGCCTGCTCGACGCCGGCGTGATCGGCGAGAGACGTCGCGGCGTCATCGGCTTCGACCTCCCGTTCTTCCGCGACTACCTAAGCGAGAAGAAGGCGGAAGGGTCGCTGGGGATATAAGCGCGCCCGATACGCGGCGCGCCCGCCTCCTCCAGGGGCGTGGGCAGGCGCGCAATCGCAGACCTAGCCGAAGATCAGCTCGCGCTCCTCGCCGGTGAGGGCTGCGCGGGCCTGGTCGCGCAGGTTGTTCACGCCGATGAAGAACTGGCGCATCATCACCACGGTCAGGTAGCGGCCCTTCGGGGTGAGCGTCAGCTCGTCGGCGTTGTTGGTAGCGAACGCGCCGGCAGCCGTCATGAACGCCATCTCCACCGGCAGGCCCACCTCCACCGACACGCCGAAGTCCTCCTTGAACTTCCGCTTGTCCAGACGCAGGCCGAACAGCTGCATCATGAAGCGGTAGCGCATGCGATCGTGCTTGGAGAAGGTGGTCTTGCCCATCGTGGACATGCGGCCCTCCTCGATGGCGCGGTTGTAGTCCACCACCGAGAACGTGTTCACGTAGAGGTTGGCGCCCAGGTAGGTGATGCCGCCCGAGCCGATGGCCGGGTACTCCTCGTAGTCCACCACGTACTCGTCGATCATGGCATCATCGCCGACCATGCCTCGGCGGTTGAACGTCCACGCGCTGCCGAAGTCGAACAGGCCGCGCTCGCCGTGGGGTCCGGGTGCGCCGGTGTCCACGCCGGGCAGCGCGTCGGTCAGAAGCGCGCAGATGATCTCGTAGAAGCGCTGCTCGCGGTCGTAGTCCACCTTTCCCACCGTGCGCGCGAGCGACTTCTCCACCGACGGCGAGGCCATGAGCGGGTAGAAGGTGGTCTGGCTGGCGCCAGACTCGATGACGCGCTCGATGTCACGCACGAGGATGTCCTCGGTCTGCGCCGGGAAGTTGAAGATCATATCGGCGTTGAGCGAGGTGAAGTAGGGGCTCGCCTCCTGGATGCGCTCGAGGATCTCCTGGCCGCTGCCGTACTTGTCGTAGCGGTCCATCTGGCGCAGCAGCCCGTCGTCGAAGGACTGAACGCCCACGGACAGCCGCTGCACGCGGCCCTGGAGCTTCTCAAGATAGCTCGGTATCAGGTGGTTGGGATTGGTCTCGCTGGAGACCTCCTTGATGGAGAACGTGTCACGCGCCAGGTCGATGGTCTCGCACAGCTCGTCGAGCATGATGGTGGGCGTGCCGCCGCCGATGTAGATGCTGTCGAAGTCGTAGCCCAGATCGCGCAGCATGAGCATCTCCTTGCGCATGTTGGCGAAGTAGGGCCGCGCCCGGTCTTCCGCGAAGGGAAAGCGGTTGAATGAGCAGTAAGGGCACAGCCGCTCGCAGAACGGCACGTGCAGGTAGAGCATGTAGCGCTGCCCCGGCACGGGCGCCGGCATCACGCGCTCTTCGGCGGGCTTGAGCTTAAGGTAGCTCCTGGTGCACTCCCGCACCACCGTGGAAAGCATCCGTTCGGAAAGCATGGGCTACTCCCAAGCGCTACGGCCCTGCAGGGCCTTCTTGCCGATGTCGTTGCGCAGCTGCTTGCCCTCGAAGTTGATGAGGTCGCAAGCCTCGTAGGCGCGCTCGCGGGCCTCCTCGAAGCTGTCGCCCAGGGCCACCACGTTGAGCACGCGCCCGCCGGCGGTCACCAGCTCGCCATCGGCGTTCACGCGGGTGCCCGCGTGGAACACGGTGACACCGGGGATGTCCTCGGCCTCCTCGATCCCCAGGATGACCTTGCCCTTCTCGTAGGAGCCGGGGTAGCCCTCGCTGGCCAGCACCACGCACACGGCCCAGGTGTCCGACCACTCCAAGCTCACGTCCTGGGGGCGCCCCTCGGCCACGGCGACCATGACGTCCACCAGGTCGGTCTTGAGGCGCGGCAGCACCACCTGGGTCTCCGGGTCGCCGAAGCGCACGTTGAACTCCACGATCTTCGGTCCCTCGGGGGTAAGCATGAAGCCGCCGTAGAGCGTACCGCGGTAGTCGGCCGCAAAGGGCTCGCGCGCGGTGGCTGCGGCTGCTTTCTCCATGATAGCCACCATGGCGGCCATCTCGTCGTCGGTGACGATGGGCACGGGCGAGTAGACGCCCATTCCGCCGGTGTTGGGGCCCATGTCGCCGTCGTAGGCGCGCTTGTGGTCCTGGGCCGGGGCCATGGGGAACATGCGGCCGCCGCTGACGAAGGCCAGGAGCGAACACTCAGGGCCGGTCATGCACTCCTCGATGACCACCGTCTTGCCCGCGTCGCCGAAGGCGCCCTCGAAGCAGTCGCGCACGGCCTCTTCCGCGTCCTCGAGCGTCTCAGCCACTACGACGCCCTTGCCCGCCGCCAGGCCATCGGCCTTGATGACGATAGGCGCGCCCTGCTCGCGCACGTAGGCGAGCGCCGGCTCGCACGCGTCGAAGCGCGCGTAGGCGGCGGTGGGAATGCCGTTGGCCTCCATGAACGCCTTGGAGTAGGCTTTCGAGCCCTCCAGCTGGGCACCCTCGGCGTTGGGGCCGAACACGGCCACGCCGGCCGCGCGCAAACCGTCGGCCACGCCGGCGACGAGCGGAGCCTCCGGGCCGATGACCACCAGGCCGATCTTGCGCTCCTCGACGAAGCGCAGCACGGCGTCGGCGTCCATCACGTCCAGGTCGGCGACGTTCTCCGCGATATCGGCCGTGCCGCCGTTGCCCGGCGCCACGTACAGCACGTCGGTGCGCGGCGACTTCGCCAGCGCCCAGGCGATGGCGTGCTCACGGCCGCCGGAGCCCAAAACCAGAATGTTCACAGCAGTTCCTTTCCGAAGACCCGCGCCGCAGGTGGTGCGACGCGGTGCGGGGAGACGTGCGCGCCACGGGGACGCGCTTCGCGGGCGGGGCGTGCCGGGCACGTCGGGGCGCTCGGCGCGGTGCCCGGGCAGCGCCCGGGCGGAGCCCTCCCCTACCAGCCTCGCATGATGGTCTGATCTCTGTCCGGGCCCACCGAGACGATGCTCGCGGGGACGCCGGTTATCTCCTCGATGTACTCCACGTACTTGCGCGCGTTCTCCGGCAGCTCCTCGTAGGAGCGGCAGCCGGTGATGTCAACGTCCTTCCAGCCCGGCAGCTCCACGTAGATGGGCTTGGCGTGGAACAGAACCGATTGCTGCATGGGGAAGTAGTCGTAGCGCTCGCCGTCGCACTCGTAGGCCACGCACACCTTGAGCGTGTCGAAGGCCGAGAGCACGTCCAGCTTGGTAAGGGCCACGTCGGTAAGCCCGTTCACATCGGCGGCGTAGCGCGCGATGACCGCGTCAAACCAGCCGCAGCGACGCTTGCGCCCGGTGGTCACGCCGAACTCGTGGCCGATGGTGCCCAGGGTCTGGCCGTCAAGAGCGTCCTGGCCCACGCCGCCCTCGTCGGCGGTCTTGAGCTCGGTCGGGAAGGGGCCGCCGCCCACGCGCGTAACGTAGGCCTTCTGGATGCCGAGCACGCGATCCATGCGCGCCGGGCCCACGCCCGTGCCCGTAGCCGCGCCGCCCGCGCAGCACGACGAGGACGTGACGTAGGGATACGTGCCGTGGTCGATGTCGAGCAGCGTGCCCTGGGCGCCCTCGAACAGGATGGACGCGCCGTCACGCAGGGCGGTGTTGAGCATGTAGGCCGTCTCGGTCATGAACGGCTTGAGGATGCGCGCGTAGGGCAGGTACTCCTCGCAGATCTCGTCCACGGTGTAGGTGTGCAGACCGTAGATCTTCTCGAGGATGGGATTCTTCTGGGCCAGCACCGTCTCCAGCTTCAGGCGGAAGATGCGCTCGTCCATGAGGTCCTGGATGCGGATGCCCTTGCGGCCCATCTTGTCCTGGTAGCACGGGCCGATGCCGCGCTTGGTGGTGCCTATCTGGTTGGAGCCGAGGCGCTTCTCGTCCGCGCCGTCGAGATCCTTGTGATACGGCATGATGACATGGGCGTCGCAGCTGATCTTGAGGTTCTTGCAGGAGACGCCCTCGGCCTCCAGCATGGCCATCTCCTTCACCAGCACACCAGGATCCACCACCACGCCGTTGCCGATGACGGGCACCGCGTTCTCGTACATGACGCCCGAGGGCATGAGGTGCAGGGCCAGCTCCTTGTCGCCGTGGATGACCGTGTGGCCGGCGTTGTTACCGCCCTGGAACCGCACGACGTAGTCGTAGTCGCCGGCGATGAGGTCGGTGATCTTACCCTTGCCTTCGTCGCCCCACTGGGCACCGACGAGCACTGTACTGGGCATGGTGTTTCGCTCCCTCTCTTCGGCCGCGGGCCTCCGCGGACGGCAGATTCTCTCGCAACCTCCGAATTATAGTATAGGGAGCGCGCGCGGGCCGCAGAAGGACGGCCAACCGAGGCAAACTCCCCTATCCGGCGCGATGGGCTGCGGGCGTTGGGGGAAACCCGCGAAAAGGCCGCTGCGCCGCAAATTCGGACGGTTTTGCACTCCCCACCGAGGGGCTGCGCCGCAGTTGAGGCGAGCGGGGCATTTGCGACCTGGCCTTTTCCTTGTTGGCCATAGGCAAAAGGCGCGGACGACCGAGAGAACCGGGTGCAAAACCGACTGAATTTGCGGCGCAGCCCAAAAAAACCGGAGGGCGAGCCGCGAGCACGCAACATGAGCCGCCGGGGTGGCGAAGCGAGGGAGGGGCGATGCGGGGGGCGGATGCTCGGTGGAGCCGCCTGGGTGGAGAGACAGGGAGGGAGGGGGATACCCGGTGGGGGTATGTTTCACGTGAAACATTTGTTTCACGCC
>CANSQW010000095.1 GCA_947649215.1 uncultured bacterium
GCTCGGGCGCGGTGGTGCGCTCGGTAGGGGCCGTGGCCCCCGGCGACGCGCTCGCCGTCACCGTGGCCGACGGCGAGCTGGACTGCCTCGTCCGCTCGGCTCGCGCCACCACCTCTGTCGAACCCTGGAAGGAGTCCTAGATGAGCGATACCCTGCGACCCGTTGACGAGCTGACGTTCCGCGAGGCCATGGCCGAGCTGGAGGGCGTCGTCAGCGTACTTGAGAGCAACACCCTCGAGCTGGAGGAGAGCCTCACCAGCTACGCGCGCGGCGTGGCGCTGCTCGCCTCGCTGCAGCGCCGCCTTGACGCGGCCGAGCAGCAGGTGGACGTGCTCATGGGCGAGCTGGCCCCCGCCCCCGACGACGAGGTTCAGGACACCACGCTGTCCAAGGCCTAGGCGGCCTGGCCGGCACCGAAGAGAGAGGAGCGCGCCATGCGCAAGGACGACTGCATCTTCTGCAAGATAGCGGCGGGGGAGATCCCCGCGACGAAGGTCTACGAGGACGATGAGGTGCTCGCCTTCGAGGACCTGAGCCCGATGATGCCCGTGCACACGCTCATCATCCCCAAAGACCACTACGACAACATCGCCGACGGCATTCCCGACGAGGTGATGGGCCGCCTCTTCAACACGGTGGGGAAGGTGGCGCGCCTGAAGGGCGTCGAGGAGGGCGGCTTCCGCGTGGTGGTGAACACGGGCGATGATGCCTGCCAGAGCGTTCACCATGTGCACGTCCACGTGCTCGGCGGCGCGCAGATGAACGACGGCGACCCCTCCCTGAAGGGGGAGTAGGTCCCGCTCGCCGAAAGGGCGCCCCTCGCGCTGGCGCCCTCGGCGCGCGGCCCCCTAGAATTCTCTGCTGTACACTCGAGTCTAAGGGGGCAGGTCGTTGAACGTACTCGTCATCAATGCAGGATCTTCGTCTCTGAAATACCAGCTCGTCAACGTTGAGAGCCAGCAGGTCATGGCCAAGGGCATCTGCGAGCGCGTAGGCTCGGCCGAGGCCTTCCACAAGCACGGCATCGACGACAACGAGGTGGTCATCGACGCGAAGATGGCCGACCACAACGACGCGATGGCCCTCGTGCTCGAGTCGCTTACCTCAGGCCCCACCAAGGCCATCGACTCGCTTGACGAGATCGACGCCGTCGGGCACCGCATCGTCCAGGGCGGCAAGTACTTCGAGCGCTCCGTCCTCATCGACGAGGACGTCATCGCCAAGATCGACGAGCTGGCCGAGCTCGCGCCCCTGCACAACAAGGCGGCGCTCATGGGCATCTACGCCTGCCAGGAGGCCCTGCCGGACAAGCCCATGGTGGCGGTGTTCGACACGTCGTTCTTCCACTCCATGCCGCCGAAGGCCTACATGTACCCGCTGCCCTACGAGCTCTACGAGAAGTACGGCATCCGCAAGTACGGCGCCCACGGCACCTCGCACCGCTATATCGCCGAGCGCGCGGCCGCCTTCATGGACGAGCCGCTTGACGACCTCAAGCTCATCACCTGCCACCTGGGCAACGGCTGCTCGATGTCGGCCATCGACCACGGCGTGGCGGTGGACACCTCCATGGGCCTCACGCCGCTCGACGGCCTCATGATGGGTACCCGCTGCGGCGCCATCGACCCGGCCATCGTGCCCTTCATCATGGAGCATGAGGGCCTTTCCGCCGCAGAGGTCAACGACCTCATGAACAAGAAGAGCGGCCTGCTCGGCATCTCCGGCATCTCGAACGACCTGCGCAGCGTGCGCGACGCCTCCGAGGCCGGTGACGAGCGCGCCCAGCTCGCCTACGACATGTACTCCAACTCGGTCAAGAAGTACATCGGCCAGTACATCGCCGTCATGGGCGGCGTGGACGCCATCGTGCTCACGGCCGGCGTGGGGGAGAACTGCGAGAAGATGCGCCGCATGATCTTCGCAGGGCTCCAGCCGCTCGGCATCGTGCTCGACCTGGAGAAGAACAAGGAGCGCGGCTTCGAGCGCGAGGTCTCGGCCGACAGCTCCCAGGTGCGCATCATCATCATCCCCACCAACGAGGAGCTCATGATCGCCCGCGACACCTTCTACATCATCCGCGAGCGCGAGGTGGCCGAGGCCGCCGGCGTGGACATCCACACCGAGATGCTGTAACGCCTGCTGCGGCTGGCGATCTGCGAGAGAGGCCCGGCGTGATGCCGGGCCCCTCGTGCGTTTGGGGCCCCTGAGGCGGAGGGCCGGGCGCGGCGGACGGGGCGGGGCGCGTGGGCGTGGGCGCGGGCGCGGGGCGGGGCGCGGCGGAAAAGCGGCTCCTTTGCTGCGAGAAAGGCCGGCTTTGCAAGGCCTGAGTCCCGGATGAGGCGCCTTTGGCGCGACCGACGAGGCCTCTGTCATGCGCGACCTGGGATTTTGTCATGCTTCCGCCGCGTAGGCGAGTCGCGGGGCCCGCGTCAATCATGCAAAGCCGGCTTTTCTCGTCGAAATCGCGGCGATTTTTCGCCCGCACCCCGTTGCCCGCGGTAGGGAGGGGTGGTTTTTTGCTGCCGAGTTGTTTACCATGGTGGGCAGCAAGATCGGCAATCACCGAGAGAAGAGAGATCATCATGGCACTACGAGGAGCGGCATTCCGAAAATGCCTCACGGGGGGGGGTGTCTCCTCTTAGGGTTTGCCCTGATGGTGGGAGTGCCGGCCCTCGCCGTTGACGAGGCGGTTCCGGCTCTGTCGGAGCAGGCGGCATCCCAAGCGGCGGGGGCGGACGCTCCCGCGAATCCTGAACCCGAGAATACTGATGACGCGACCGCCGATCCGGCGGATGCCCCGGCGTGCGTCGCTTCGATGGCGGCCCGGGCGGACACGCCGGCAGCGGCTTCGGCCCCTGCGTCGGCTCCTGTGGCCGTTGGCGGGACGGCCCGGGCGGCGTCCCTCGCCGACACGGGCATCGCGGTGTCCGGCGGCGCGGAGGGTTCCGACTATGACCTTGACGAGGGCGCCAAGGTCATAACGGTGCTCACCGGAACCCCGCTCACGCTCGCCGGCGAGTCTGCGGTCTGGGGCGTGCGCGTGGCCCCGGGCGTGAAGGCGAACCTCACCTTGGCCGGCCTGACGGTGGATCTGTCCGCCGTCGGCGGCATTCCGCTTGACGTGGCCACCAACCTCTACGATGTGCAGCCCGACGGCACCCAGCGCCTGAGCGCGCCGGCGGCAAAGGCCGACGACGTCACCAACAAGACGACGCTTCTGCTCACCTTGGCTGATGGCACGGTGAACGTGCTCAAGGGCGGAGACGGCGCGCCGGCGCTCCACTGCGGCGAGGGGTCGGTGCTCGTGGTGGACGATGCGGTGGCGAACGTGGATAGCGAGGGCCGTCGCATCACGCCAGATCAGGGCGCGGTTCCCTACGACTGCATGCTCGCCAACGGCACAGCCCTCAAGGAGGGCGACCCGCTCTACCTCATGGAGAGCGCTGACCCTGGTGTGCTTGAGTGCACGGGCGGCCCAGCCAGCACCGGCATCGGTTCGGGCCAGGACGAGAACTCCGGCGACATGACCTTCGACGGAGGCGTGATCGGGGCGGATGCCCATGCGCCCTTGGCATCGAGCGCACAGTCCCTGCCATCGGCGGGTTGCGGGATAGGCGGATCCCTTGGCGGCAGCGCCACCAAGACCACCTTTAACGGCGGCGTCATCATCGCTCGAGCGTCAGCCCATGGCTCTGCCATCGGCGGTGGTCCGGTGGGCAAGGCCGGCGCTTGGGGAGGTGGCGCGGGGGATGTCTTTCGCTCGCAGCTCCCCAACACCATCACCAACCCTAATAAGAGCGGTGGCCAACGCTGCGGAGACATCGCCATCAACGGCGGGAAGATCAGCGCAGAGGGCGGGGAGCACGGCTATGCCTTCGGCACGGGCTGCTTTCCCGCCGACAACGCCGGCTGCACCGTCCTCATCACCGGTGGCAACCTCGTGCCCGAGAACGCGAACGGCGTGGGCCAGTACAGCGGATATCTCGGCGCGCCGAACGCTACGGTCATCGTCCAGGGCGGCTCCTTCAATCTGGAGCCAGCCAACTTCACCGGCACGGTGACCGACGGGGCGGGCAACGCGCTCACGCTCGTCTCCATCAGCCTCGGTGAGGACTCCGAGGTCATCGGCTCGCGCATCAAGAGCCTGACGGTGAAGGTGGACGGCGTGCCGCTCGCCCCCGACTACGGTCTGCCCTACGAGGTGGACGAGAAGGGCAAGGTGTACTTCTGGCTGCCCGCCACCGTCTCGACTAAGCGCGTCACCGTGGCAGACCTCGCCGTCTACGACAAGGCGTCCGGCACGGTGACCGAATCGGAGTACGACTTCGTCCTGCCCCATGAGGGCGAGGACGGCAACGTGGCCAAGCGCAACGTCGAGATTGACGTGAC
Source organism: uncultured bacterium (assembly GCA_947649215.1). Taxonomy (GTDB): domain Bacteria; phylum Actinomycetota; class Coriobacteriia; order Coriobacteriales; family Eggerthellaceae; genus Enterorhabdus. The sequence goes on from CANSQW010000095.1 coordinate 4,390, forward strand.
CGACCAGGTGCTGGCCGACGATGCTCTGCGCTCCCTCGTGCGGAGGCGCTACGACGGGCTGGCGGTTGACCCCGCCGCGCTGAAGGACGCCGTGGCGGCCCTCGGCGTGGAGACCACCAAGCCGCGTCGGGCGCCGGTCACGGAGATCGACGCATTCACGAGCCAACGGCTGCTCGACAAGGACGGCAAGCCCGACCCCGAGCCCATCAAGGAGGATGGCGACCGCTCCTTCAAGCGCGCCGGCACCTACGAGCTGGTGATGGAGTCGAAGCAGTTTACGCGCGAGGACCCCTCCTTCGGCGACTCGTTCTGGGGTCACTGGCTCCTGTTCGACGCGGTGATCGAGGCTGCCGATACGCGCGTCTACGACGTATCGCAGGAGCTGTCTTACGACGCGTCCGCACCGGGCAGCGGGGATGACGCGCCTGCCAGCCGTCAGGCCGGGCGCGCCGAGGAGGGCGCGCTTAAGTCCGTCACCTTCCGCGCTTCGGTCATGCCCAACAACCAGACGGGCGACGGCCTTCAGCCCGAGGCGCTCACCTGCGAGGCCCCGACGGGCACGGTGGCCTTCTCTGTGAACGGCGTGGAGGTCGGTACGGCGAAGCTCGAGCCTGCCGCAGACGTGAACAGTGCGGGGTACGCCTGGTCGAAGGCCGAACTTGAGTGGGATCCCGCCGGGGCGGCCATTCCGCGACGGCCTGACGGGCGCCTCGTGGTGGAGGCGCGCTGCGACGGCGACGAGAACTACCGCGGCAGCTCGGCGCGCCAGGCAGACGACGCCCTCACCGAGGACGAGGCGCCAGGCTACCCGCTCGTGGACGTGCCCCAGGTGTCGGTGGTGCCCGACGACCCTGACGATCCGGACGCCAAGCCGCGGCCCCTCGAGCCCACGGGCCCGGCCGAGGTGCGCGAGCCCGGCCCCGATGACCCGCCGGGAATTACGAGCACCGTGCACGTGACGGTGCGTGACGAGGTGCGGGTGCCTCCGAGCGAGGGCGACCCCCTCACGGCCGATGACCTGCGAAAGTGGGCCGAGGATCGCTATATCGTGACGCCGGGCTGCGAGATAGCCGGCATCACGGTGGACGGCTCGCCTGACGGCGTGATCGATCCCTCGATACCCGGCACCCATGAGGTGCGCGTGGTCGTGCGCGACCCTAAGACGGGCAACACCACCACGGTGGTGGTCGACTACACGGTGGTCAAGCCGGATGATCCCGAGGAGCCCGACGACCCTGACGGTCCCGATGATCCGCCGGCGCCGCCGACCACGGACGACCCCGCAGGGCCCGAGACTCCCGGTGGCTCTGACGGGCCGCAAGACCCCGCCGATCCGCCGCGTCCCGTCGACCCGTCGAACCCGGGCGGCGACGCCGACCGCAGCGAGGGGGATCCTGCGACGAAGGGGCCCGCGGCCACGTTGACGCGCCTGGCGCAGACG
>CANSQW010000096.1 GCA_947649215.1 uncultured bacterium
GCTGCAACATGTTCCCGGCCCAGGTGGAGGAGGTCATCAAGGCCACCGACGGCACGAGCTCGGAGTACCAGGTGATGATCGAGGCCATCAACGGCCGCGACGTGCTCACCGTGCTGTTCGAGACGCCGCTCGAAGGCGAGGCGCTTGCCCGCTGCGAGGAGGAGCTCGCGCTCATCTTCAAGGCCAAGCTCGGCTGCACGCCCGAGGCGCGCGGCGTGCCGATCGGCGAGCTGCCGCGCTCCGAGAAGAAGACGAAGCGCATCTTCGACAGTCGCTACTAGGCGCCCCGCACGAAAGAAGAGGTGTTTTGTGGAGGCCCCCGCATTTAAGAAGAAGCAGACCATTCTCATCGTCGACGACTCTGCCATGAACCGAGCGCTCCTGGCGGACATGATCGGGGATGAGTACGAGATCCTGGAAGCCGAGAACGGCCTTCGGGCCATCGGTCAGATGCAGGCCCTCGGCACGGGCATCTCGCTCGTGCTGCTCGACATCGTCATGCCCGAGATGGACGGCTTCGACGTTCTGGCCGTCATGAACCGCCACGGCTGGATCAAGGACATTCCCGTCATCATGGTGTCGTCGGAAAGCGCCTCCACCTACATCGAGCGCGCCTACGAGCTGGGCGTCACCGATTTCATCAGCCGCCCCTTCGACGCCAACATCGTGCGTCGCCGCGTGCTCAACACCACCATGCTCTACGCCAAGCAGAAGGCGCTCATCGGCATGGTGGCCGACCAGATCTACGAGCGCGAGAAAGGCAACAGCCTCATGGTGGCCATCCTGAGCCACATCGTCGAGTTCCGCAACGGCGAGAGCGGCCTGCACGTGCTCCACGTGAGCGCCATGACCGAGCTTCTGCTCAACCACATCATCCAGAAGACGGATCGCTACCAGATAGCCCCGTCGGACATCTCGCTCATCTCCATGGCCTCCAGCCTGCACGACATCGGCAAGATCTCCATCCCCGACGAGGTGCTCAACAAGCCCGGGCGCCTCACGGACGAGGAGTTCGAGATGATGAAGCAGCACACGGTCATCGGATCGAACATGCTCGAGGACCTGCCCACCCACGGCGACGAGCCGCTTGTGCGCATGGCCTACCAGATCACCCGCTGGCACCACGAGCGCTACGACGGCCGCGGCTACCCCGACGGCCTGGTGGGGGACGACATCCCCATCGCCGCCCAGGTGGTGGCCCTGGCCGACGTGTACGACGCCCTCACGTCCAAGCGCGTGTACAAGGACGCCTACTCGCACGAGACGGCCATCCAGATGATCATGGACGGCGAGTGCGGCGCCTTCAACCCCTTCCTGCTGGAATGCCTGGCCGAGGTGGCCGATGACGTGCAGGAGGAGCTGAAGGTGGCGTCGTTCTCCGACCACACCGACCGCGAGATCGGCAAGATCGTCGACAAGGTGGTGCGTCCGGACTCGGCCTCCAGCCGCACGCTGGAGCTGCTGGACTACGAGCGCATGAAGTACCGCTTCTTCGCGTCCATGTCCAACGAGATCCAGTACGAGTTCACGCTCGACCCGCCCATGCTGACGGTGTCGGATTGGGGAAAGTCCCAGCTCGACCTGGACGAGATCATCCTCGATCCGCTCAACGACGAGCGCCTGCGCGCTGCCTTCGGCGGCGAGATCCTCGACGCGACGGCCGAGGCGCTTCACGCCACCACGCCGGACAACCCGGTGATCGAGCACGACCTGCAGGTGATGGTCAACGGCGAGCTGCGCTGGTTCCGCTCCACCTCGCGTGCCATCTGGAGCGATGACGAGGATCCGGTCTACCACGGCTCCATCGGCAAGCTCGTGGACATCACCGAAAGCCACGAGCGCCTGATCGACCTCCAGTACAAGGCCAGCCACGACGCGCTGACGGGCCTTCTGAACCACGCCTCGGCGCGCCAGGCCATCGTCGACCGCATGGAGATGAGCCCCAACGGCAACTTCGTGTTCATGATCATCGACCTGGACTTCTTCAAGGAGGCCAACGACACCCGCGGCCACCAGTTCGGCGACGAGGTGCTGCGCCATTTCGCCCGCCGGCTCATGGCCAGCGTGCGCGATCGTGACATCGTGGCCCGCGTAGGCGGCGACGAATTCCTCATCTGCCTGGTGGACTGCCACACCGAGCCTGAGCCCTTGGTGGAGCGCGTGTTCCGCTCGATCACCGGCGAGTACGAGGGCTTCGAGCTCTCGGCGAGCGTGGGCGTGGCGTGCACCGTCGGCGGCGAGTACGGCTACGAGGACCTGTTCCGCAACGCGGATGCGGCGCTCTACGACAAGAAGCGCAGCGGCCGCGGCGGCTACGTCTTCAGCGATATGAGCACCTGGGAAGACGGCAAATCGGTTCTGTCTGCCATCGACGGCAGCGAGCCTGACGAGAAGGAGTAGAAGATGTCCCTGGAATCCTGCTATGCAGCCATGGGCGGCGACCTGGAGGGCGTGCGCGGCCGGCTCCTGACCGACGAGCGCATCCGCAAGTTCGCTGCCATCTTCCTCGAGGACAAGAGCTTCGAGAACCTGGGCGCCTCCCTTGATGAGGGGAACCTGGCCGAGGCGTTCCGCGCCGCCCACACCATGAAGGGCATCAGCCGCGACCTGGGGTTCACGCCCCTGTTCGAGGCCTCGAGCGCGCTGTCCGACGCCCTGCGCCTCGATGACGCCGGCGTCCCGGCCGATATGGAGGCCGTGCCGGAGCTGCTCCGCGCTACCGAGGAGGCCTACCAGCGCACCGTCGCCGCCGTTTCCGCCCTCTAGCCTCGTTTCGCTGACGGCCTGCCGGGCGCCCTCGCGGTGCCTGCGGGTCGTCCTCCTGTGTCCTTGCTCCAGCCGCGCTCGCCCGCGAGAAAGGTCGACGTCATGACGACCACCGCAACCAGCATCACCCGTAACCGCATCATCGCCGCGCTCGTCGTTCTGGCCTTGATCATCGCCGCCTTCATCGCCTTCATGAACGCCAACCTCGACCGCATCGTCGAGCAGAACGGGCGCTACGTCGAGGGCTCCACCGAGCAGACGGCGCGCCGCCTCAACGAGCTGTTCGGCAACGCGCAGGACAACATCGACACGGTTTCGCGCATCTTCGAGCTGACGCTGAAGTCGCCCACGGTGACGCAGGACGACCTGATCCAGCTGCCCACCGACACCTCCTTCGACTACCTGCTGTTCACCAACGAGCAGGGCAGCGTGTCCAACATCCAGGGCCAGGGAAGCGACATGGTGGACCGCGAGTACTACCAGCGCGGCATGCAGGGCGAGTCCGGCGTGTGCGCGGTGTACGGCGCCAACATCGGCGAGGGCAACGCGCTCGTGTTCTACGCGCCTTTGCGCTACCACGGCGAGATCATCGGCGTCATGTCGGGCGTCTACACCGAGTCCACTGTATCCGACCTGCTCACCACCTACTTCTTTGGCGAGCAGACGTCCAGCTACCTCTGCGACGGCGAGGGCAACATCCTTGCGCGCTCGAGCAACTTCGCGGTGAAGGTGGACACCGCCTTTGACCTCTACATCGGCGAGCACAACGAGGTGAGCTACCAGGACATGAAGGACGCCTTCGCTGACAGGCGGCCCGTCGGCTTCACCTACGAGTCGTCCTCGGGCCTGGGCGCCGCCTATGCCGCGCCGCTTGACGTGGCCGACCTCATGCTGCTGCGCGCCTTCCCCGAGTCCATAACCAGCGCCATGGTGAACCGCGCCAACACTGCCGGCGTGAACCTCATCATCGGCATTGTGGTGGCCTTCGTGGTGTTCATCACCATCCTGCTTATCCAGGCGCGCCAGCAGAAGCAGCAGCTCCTGCTGGAGAACAAGGAGGCCACGCGCATTATCGACACCTCCGTCAACCTGTTCAAGCGCTTCGTCATCATCGATCTGACGAGCCACACCTACGAGTACCTGAAGGGCGACGACATCGGCGGCGAGCTGCCCCATCGCGGCTCGCTCGAGAAGTTCCGGGACTACTGGAACGCGCGCGTGCTCGACGGCGAGGACGCCGAGACGCTTGCCAAGGCCATCGGCCCGGACTCCATCCGCAAGGAGCTGACCGCGGACGTGCCGTTCCTCCAGCACGAGTACCGCATCAACCAGGACGGCGGCGTGGTGTGGATCCAGGCGTCCACCCTGTGCCTGCGCCGCGATGAGGACGGCGTGCCCACGGGCGTGCTGTACACCGTGCAGGACATCACCGACGTGAAGAGCCGCGAGCAGGCCAGCCGAGAGGCCCTGGAGGAAGCCTACCGCGCCGCTGATCAGGCGTCCAAGGCCAAGAGCGACTTCCTCAACAGCATGTCCCACGACATCCGCACCCCCATGAACTCCATCATGGGCCTGACGGCCATCGCCGCCATGCACATCGAGGACATGGATCGGGTGAAGGACTGCCTCGGCAAGATCACCGTGGCCAGCCGCCATCTGCTGGGCCTCATCAACGAGGTACTCGACATGGCCAAGATCGAGAGCGGCAAGATCGCCCTCAACGAGGAGGACTTCGATCTGCCCGAGGCCGTCGAGAACCTGCTGACCATCGTGAATCCCCAGATCGAGGACAAGCAGCAGCATCTCAAGGTCGACATCGCCGATATCACCCACGAGCACGTGGTGGGCGACTCGATGCGCCTGCAGCAGGTGTTCGTCAACATCATGGGCAACTCCATCAAGTTCACGCCTGAAGGCGGCACCATCGGCCTGCACATCGCCGAGAAGCCCTCGCGCATCCAGGGCTGCGGCTGCTACGAGTTCACGTTCACCGACACCGGCTGCGGCATGGACGAGGAGTTTGTGAAGCGCATCTTCGAGCCGTTCAGCCGCGCCCGCGACAACCGCGTGACCAACACCGAGGGCACCGGCCTGGGCATGTCCATCGTGAAGAGCATCGTCAGCATGATGAACGGCACCATCGAGGTGGAGAGCACCCTGGGCGAGGGCACCACCTTCGTCGTGACCATCTACCTGAAGCTGCGCACGGCCGAGAGCCAGGACCTCACGCATCTGGCCGGCCTGAACGTGCTGGTGGCCGACAACGACGAGAATGCCTGCCAGAGCGCCTGCAACGTGCTCGAGCAGATCGGGATGGCGCCCGAGTTCGTGACGAGCGGGCAGGACGCGGTCGACCGCGTGGCCGAGGCCGTTGCGGAAGGACGCGCCTATGCGGCCGTCATCCTCGACTGGAAGATGCCCGGCATGAGCGGCGTGGAGACGGCCAAGCGCATTCGCGAGGTGGCCTCTGACGACCTGCCCATCATCATCCTGTCGGCCTACGACTGGTCGGCCATCGAGCAGGAGGCGCGCCGCACCGGCGTGGACGCCTTCATATCCAAGCCGCTGTTCCGCTCGCGCCTCGTCCATGTGATGCAGGACCTGCTGTCCGATGGCGATGGGGAGGTCGTCGACGAGATGGCCCTGCTCAAGTCCTGCAACTGCGAGGGCCGGCGCATCCTGCTGACCGAGGACAACAGCCTGGCCGCAGCCATCGCCGAGGACATCCTCGCCATGACCGGCGTCATGGTGGAGCGCGCCGAGAACGGTCGCCAGGCGGTGAAGATGGCCACCGAGCATCCGGCCGGCTACTACGATCTGGTGCTCATGGACATCCAGATGCCCATCATGAACGGCTACGAGGCCACCGAGGCCATCCGCGCCGCGGCCGAGGA
>CANSQW010000097.1 GCA_947649215.1 uncultured bacterium
CCCGCACCCCGCACGCTCCGCGCCCGCCGGCACGCCCGGCGCCCGCACCCGAATCGAAGGAGTCCTCATGCTCACCATCGGCAGCCATCTCTCCACGCGCTCCGGGTACCTCCGCATGGCCGAGGAGTCCGTCTCCATCGGCGCCGGCACCTTTCAGTACTTCACCCGCAACCCCCGCGGCGGCGCCCAGCGCGCGCTCGACCGCAAGGACGTCGACGCGTTCAATGCCTACGCGGCCGACCACGGGCTGCGTGACTTTCTCGGCTACGCGCCCTACGACCTGGCCCCCGGCGAGGCTGACCAGGCCAAGCAGGACTTCGCGCGCCTGGTGATGACGGAGGACCTGGAGCGGCTGGAGCTCATGCCCGGCTCGCGCTACCTCGTGCGCCCCGGCTCTATCGGCAGCATCCCCGTGGAAGAGGGGCTGGCCAATGTCGCGGCCGCGCTACGCCATGTGCTGAGCGCGCACGGCGACGTGCCGCTGCTGCTGGCGAACATGCCAGCCGAGGGCACGCAGATCGGCGCGACCTTCGATGAGCTGGCCGCCATTCTCGACGGCATCGGCGCGGATGCGCCCGTCGGCGTGCTCCTGGACGCGTCGGCCGCCTTCGCCGCCGGCTACGACCTCAAGAACGACCTGGACGGCGTGCTGGACGCATTTGACCAGGCCATCGGCTTGCGACGCCTCAAGGCCGTCCACCTCAACGACATCCGCGAGAGCCGGGGCGCCCATGCCGACCGGCACGCCCCCATCGGCGAGGGCCAGATCGGCTTCGACGCGCTGGCGGCGCTGACCGTGCACCCCGCGCTCGACGGGCTGCCCTTCTACCTGGAAGAGCCCCAGGCCGACCTGGTCACCTACGAGCGCGACGTCGCCCGCTTCCGCGCCTACTACGAGGCCCATGCGCCCCAGCCCGGCCGCTAGCCGCGCAGGATGAGGGACATCGCCTCGGCGCGGGTGGCGGCGTTCTCGAAGACGCCGCGCATGACGCTCGTCGTGGTCTTGGCGCCCGGCTTGCGCACCCCGCGCATGGACATGCACATGTGCTCGGCCTCGATCACCACGATGACGCCCTGCGGGTTCAGCTCGGCCACAAGCGTGTCGGCCACCTGGGTAGTCAGCCGCTCCTGCACCTGCGGCCGCTTGGCGTAGGCGTCCACCAGGCGCGCCAGCTTGGACAGCCCGCACACGCGCCCGTCGGGCCCGGGGATGTAGGCCACGTGCGCCTTCCCGAAGAAGGGCACCAGGTGGTGCTCGCACATGGAGTAGAAGGGGATGTCGCGCACGAGCACCATGCCGTCATGATGCTCGTCGAAGGTGGTCTCGAAATGACGCGAGGGATCCTCGGTCAGGCCGGCGAAAATCTCCTCGTACATGCGCGCCACGCGGGCCGGGGTCTCCAGCAGCCCTTCGCGGTCGGGATCTTCCCCCACGCCCTCGAGTATGAGGCGCACGCCCTCTTCTATCTTCTGGGTATCCAACGTCAGCGTTCCTTTCTAATCCAGATCGAGCTCGAGGCCCACGGGGCAGTGGTCGCTGCCCATCACCTCGCTGTAGATAGAGGCGCCCGCCACGGCATCGCGCAGCGCGTCGCTCACCAGGAAGTAGTCGATGCGCCATCCGGCGTTGTTCTGGCGTGCCTTGAAGCGGTAGCTCCACCAGGAGTACGCGCCCGGCAGGTCGGGGTGCAGCAGGCGGAACGTGTCAGTGAACCCGGCCTCCACCAGCTCGGTGAACTTGCCACGCTCCTCATCCGAGAACCCGGCGTTGCCCCGGTTGGGGCCCGGGTTCTTCAGGTCGATCTCCTGGTGCGCCACATTGAAGTCGCCGCACATCACCACCGGCTTGGGGTCGGCCGTCGCGCCCGGCTGGGTGAGCGGCAGGCCCTCGGCGGCATGCCCCACGCCGAAGCCCTCATCCCCGTCGCGCTCCACCGGCACGCCCGCCGGCAGCACGCCAGCCTCGAGTCCCCTGCAGAAGTCGCGGAAGGCATCGTCCCACTGCATGCGGTGGTCGATGCGCGCCAGCTGATCCTGGGCGTTGGGCGTGTAGACGTCCACGAACCAGAACCGCTCGAACTCCACGGCCACAATGCGGCCCTCGGCGTCCAGGTACTCGTCGCCCAGGCCGTGCAGCACCTGGCGCGGACGCTCCTTGCAGAACACGGCGGTGCCTGAGTAGCCTTTCTTCTGCGCATAGCTCCAGAACTGGCAGTAGCCCGGCAGCTCAAGGTCGGCCTGGCCCGGCTGCAGCTTAGTCTCCTGCAGGGCGAACACGTCGGCGCCCAGCAGGTCGAAGGACTCCCTGAAGTCCTTCTTCAACGCGGCCCGCAGACCGTTGACGTTCCACGATATGAGACGCATGGCGCTTCCTTTCTGCTTGCTCGTCCTAAGCGTACCAGAGGGCCGACCAGCCTCTTGCAGCGGCTCCAAACTTCTCAAACGAGCGTCACGATGCAAATTCGAGCGGTTTTGCACTCTCCCGAGAGCCCCTTTCCGCACCTGGGCCATCTAGAGCAAACGCTTACCTGGGGTTTTGTCCGCCCGCCACGGCCGATCGATTCGATGTGCGCCCATCGGCAGTGCAAAACCGCTCGAATTTGCAATCACAGCCCGCCTTTTCCGAGGCTGACGACCATCCCTCCTCTGCGCTACTTGTGATAGGGCTCGCCGCGGGATATCTTGAAGGCGCGATAGACCTGCTCGAGCAGAACCACGCGCGCCAGGTTGTGGGGCAGCGTGATGGGCCCGAACGAGAGCGTCTCGTCGGCCCGGTCGTAGACGGCGCGGCTCACGCCGTCGCTGCCGCCGACGACGAAGGCGATGTCGCTGCGACCGGAGAGCGCCAGCTCGTCCAAACGCCGGGAGAGCCCCTCGCTCGAGCGCTGCTTCCCCTCGATGGCCATGAGCACCACGTGCGCCGCCTCGGGCAGGGCGGCCAGGATGGCCTCGCCCTCCTTCGCGCGGGCCGCCTCCACGCCGCCGGCGCGACCGGGGTCGACGTCGGCCACCTCCGTCACCGTCACGCGGGCATAGGCCTTGAGGCGCTTGAGGTACTCGGCGCAGGCGTCGGCCCAGAAGCGCTCCTTCAGCTTGCCCACCGTCACGACGGCTATCCTCATCAGGGCTCCTTCCGCGAAGAGGGGGCGCCGCAGCGCCCCCTCCGTCTATCGCCGTACCACACACCCCGCCGGAAGGCGGGCGGGCGCCTACTGCACCCAGTCCTTCCCGATGACCACCAGGAAGTCACTGCTGTAGATGTACTCGTTGTTGTTCTTGACGATGCGGCCCTTGCCCAGCAGGTCGACGATCTCCTGAGCGTCCTGCTCCTGATCGTCCTTGCCGTAGACGACGACCGTCTCGGTGTAATCGCTGTGGTTGGCGTTGCCCGCCTCGGTCTTGTAGCCCAGCTCGGTGATGGCCTCGGCCGCCTCGGCGCCCACGCCGGCCACGCCGCACCCGTTGCGGACGGACACCGTGCCCGTGCGCTTCGCCCGCGAGCGAGCCGTATTGCCCTCGTCGCTCGACATGGCCCCGCCGCCGGCGCTCGCGATGACGATGCCGGTGGCCTCGTCGACGACGTCCTCCTCGGTGGGAGGCAGGCCCTGGTTGATGCGGTCCATCATCTTCTTCCACTCGTCCTTGTTGAGGATCTCCCACCAGATCTCGTTGCTGTACTCCGAGGTAGTGGGCTCGACGGCGGTGTAGAAGTCGGTCTCCATGTTCATGCCGCGCAGGTTGGTGGCCAGGCTGATGATGTCCATGACGCCCATGTCGGTGGTCACGTACTTGGAGAGCGCCTCGATGGTGGCGGCCATGGTGGCCGGATCGCTGCTGAGGATCTTCTTGCCGATGGCGCTGATGACCATGCGCTGGTTGGCGGCGCGGTAGCCGTCGCCGTCGCCCAGGGCGTCGTAGGTGTGACGCGAGCGGCAGAGCGTGAGCGCGCCGTCGCCGTCGAGCACCTGCACGCCGGCCTCCAGGTAGCCCGCGCGCGGGTCGGCGATCTTCACCGGCACGTCCACCTCGATGCCGCCGAGCGCGTCCACGACCTCCTTGAAGCCGTCGAAGTTGATCTCGGCGTAGTGGGTGATGGGGACGCCGGCCAGCTGCGACACCGTCTGCACCGTCATCGGCGCCCCTCCGATGGCGTGCGCGGCGTTGAGCTTCTGGATGCCGTGCTTGCCCATGTCGATCTTGGTATCGCGCATGAGCGAGACGAGGGTGACCTTCTTCTGCTTGGGGTCGACGCGCACGAGCATGAGGCTGTCGGTGCGGTACTGGTCGCCGGCGTACTCGGCCGACGCATCGCGCTCAGCGGAGCCGTCGGTGCCCATGAGCACCATGTAGAAGGGGTCGCCCGGCGGGGTGGTCTGCTCGAGGACCTTCATCATCTCCGGATCGACGTTGCGCTGCATGTTGGACTGGATGTTGTTGACGTAGGCGAATGCCACGCCCACGCCTCCCAGCACGAGCACGCACACCACGATAAGCGAGATGAGCGCTATCTTCTTGCGCTTGCGCTTCTTCGCCTTGCCCACCTGGTAGGCCTCGCTATGCGATCCGCGCGAGTAGGGGTTAGTCGGAACGGCCGGATAGCCCGTCGAGCCCGGGCGCCCGTGGGAGGGGCCAGAGCCCTGCTCCGTGCGCTGACGCTCATGGGCACGCGCCGACTTCATGTGCGACCCCACTGGCGAGAAGCTGGAGGTGGAGTAACGGGAGCGCGCGTTGCCGGAGCGGCCTCCCGAGCCGTAGGAGTTTCGATTGTACGATTTAGCCATGGTGCGAGACTCCGTTTCTTGTATCCCGAGCGCTATGGCCTGCGGTTTTGGGGATTCTCATGAGCCTTTATTCTGCTATCTCGTTGTTTCCTTGGCAACAAACCCCGCATCTGCCCCATGCAAAAGCCACAGGACATCGTCATCCCCTCCACAAGTTTTTCACGGTCCTTAACGAACCCTTACGCGCCCTCAACGCCCAGGCGCGCGACCATCCAGCGGTTGGCGGCCAGCTCCACCGTGTCGTCGAGCGGCGCGAGCGCGGCGGGCTCGGTGCCGGCGCGGCGGGCCTGCCGCTCCAGGGCTCGCACGAGCAGCCAATCCGCCACCTCGGGGTTCTTCGAGAGCAACGGGCCATGGGAGTAGGTGCCCACCACGTTGCGGAACCGTACGCCGTCGACGCGGTCGTCGTCGTTGTTGCCATGACCCGCCTTGGACACCACGGCGCCGAGCGGCTCCACGCCCTCGCCCAAATACGTGCGGCCGGCGTGGTTCTCGTACCCCACCACCGGGTGCGTCGCCAGGGGCGAGGCCATCACCAGGTCGCCGGTCAGGCGGTCGGCCGAGGTGCCGGGGCGGCGCGTCTCCAGGTCGACGATGCCCAGGCCGGGCACGAGCTCGTCGCCCCAGAGCCACTGGCTGCCGAGAATCTGGTAGCCGCCGCAGATGGCCAGCAGCGGGCCGTCGTCGGCCACGTAGGCCGCCAGATCGTCGCGCATCTCCGCCAGCTTCTCGCTCGCCAGCCGCTGCTCGCGGTCGGGGCCTCCGCCCAAGAACACCAGGTCGGCGGCGGTCAGGTCGACCACGTCGCCATAGTGGACGCGCCGCACCTCCACGGGAATGCCGCGCCAAGCCAGGCGCTGCTCG
>CANSQW010000098.1 GCA_947649215.1 uncultured bacterium
GCTCGTCGACGCCCGCGCCCAGCTGGACGCCTGCCGCGCCGAGCTTGCCCAGGGCCGTGCCGACTACGACGAGGCGCGCGCCGAGGCCGAGGATCGGTTCGCCGACGCCGAGCGTCAGCTCGCCGAGGCGCGGCAGGCCATCGACGACATCCCGCAGGCCGAGTGGCTCGTCATGGACCGCACGAAGAACTACGGCGCGGCCAGCTTCGCCGCCGACGCCGAGCGCGTGGACTCCATCGCCTCGGTGTTCCCCTTCATCTTCTTCCTGGTGGCGGCCTTGGTGGCGCTCACCACCATGACGCGCATGGTGGAGGAGGAGCGCGTGCTCATCGGCACCTACAAGGCGCTCGGCTACTCCAAGGCGCGCATCACGTCGAAGTACCTGCTCTACGCCGGCGCGGCGTCGGTGTCCGGCGCAATCGCGGGCATCGCCGTGCTCTCGCAGGTGCTGCCGGCGGTCATCATGGAGGCGTACTCCATCATCTACTTCGTGCCGCGCGGCCCGCTGCCCGTCGACTGGCCGCTGGCGCTTTTGGCGGCGGGCCTGGGGGTGGGCGTCACGCTCGTGGCCACCTGGGCTGCCGCCGCGGCCACCCTGCGGGAGCGGCCGGCGGCCCTCATGCTGCCGCGCGCGCCCAAGGCCGGCCGGCGCATCCTTCTCGAGCGCGTCCGCCCGCTGTGGCGTCGGCTGAGCTTCTCGTGGAAGGTGACCTTCCGCAACCTGTTCCGCTATAAGCGGCGCCTGGTCATGACCGTGATCGGCATCGCCGGCTGCACGGCGCTCCTGCTGACGGGCCTCGGCCTCCAGAACGCCATCAACGACATCATCGACAAGCAGTACGGCGAGCTCGTGCGCTACAACGCGGCGGTGACGCTCGAGGACGACGCCGAGGAGGGGGCTATCGCCCAGGTGGCCGCGCTCATGGGCTCGCCCGTCGCCGTCCACGAGGAGGCGGCCCTCGCGTCGGGCCCCGATGCCTCCGACGTCATGCTCACCCTGACGGTGCCGACCGACCCTGACGCGCTGCAGGGCCTCTGGACGCTGCGCGAGCGCGAGGGCCGCGCGCCGCTCTCCCTGGGCGCGGACGGCGTGGTGGTGACGGAGAAGCTCGCGCGCACGCTCGGCGTGGGGCCGGGCGACGTCATCACCCTGGCCGGCCAGGACGCGCTCGGCAACGCCACGGCCTCCACCCGGGAGCTCACGGTGACGGGCGTCATGGAGAACTACGTGTCCAACTACGTGCTGGCGGGCCCCGCGGCCTACGAGGCCGCCTACGGCGAGGCGCCCGCCTTCCGCACCGTGCTCGGCATGGCGGGAGACGACGACGCCTCCCAGGCCGCCTTCAGCGAGGCGGCACGGGCCACCGGCGCGGTGGAGACCGTCTCCTACAACGACGAGGTCGTCGACTCCTACCGCACCATGCTGCGCTCGGTGAACCTGGTGGTGGTCGTGCTCGTGGTGGCTGCCGCGGCGCTCGCCTTCATCGTGCTGTACAACCTCACCAACATCAACGTCACCGAGCGCGCCCGCGAGATAGCCACGCTCAAGGTGCTCGGCTTCACCGCCCACGAGGTGGACCTCTACATCTACCGCGAGATCGCGCTGCTCTCGATGATGGGCGCGCTCGCCGGCCTGGCGCTCGGCGTGCTCCTGGAGGGCTTCGTGGTGGTGACGGCCGAGGTAGATCAGGTGATGTTCGGCCGCGACATCCACGCCGTGAGCTTCGTCGCGGCCTTCCTGCTGACCATGGCCTTCACCTTCCTGGTGATGCTGGTCATGCGCCGCAAGCTCTCTGCCGTCGACATGGTGGAGTCCCTCAAGAGCAACGAGTAGCGTCCCCGCCTTTTCGCCTGCCCATCGTTTTCCCAGGTCAGGGCCATGGTTTATGCCATGGTTTAGGGAAATACACCTTTTTGCCGCCCTTTGGCAGATGCCAGGCGCGGGGCAGGGGGGCACAATCGGGTCAAAGCTCGCGCCTCCGAGGGGAGCGCGGGCGAGAGAGAGGGAGGCCTCCCGCGCGGCGCCTGGCGCGGCGCAGGAAGGCGAGAGGGAAAGAGGTACCCATGACGACAGAGGAGAAGAAGGCGAGTCCCAAGCGCCCCAAGAAGGCGCCGGTGATCATCGGCGTCGTGGCCGCCATCGTGGTGGTCGCAGGGGCCGGCATGTGGGTCTGGCACGAGCAGCCCAGCTTCTGCGGGGCCATCTGCCACGTGCCCATGGACCCGTACCTGGAGACCTACGAGGCCGAGCCCGGCCAGGCCGGCACTGACAAGTGGGGCAACGAGGTGACGGATGCCGCGGCCATGACGGCGGCTTACCACCGCGCCGAGGCGGACTCGTCCTGCCTGGACTGCCATACCCCGGTGCTCAGCGAGCAGATCTCCGAGGGCATCAACTGGGTGAGCGGCAACTACGAGGTGGTGCTGAACGACACCTACGACGGCGTCCTGCTCGAGCGGAGCGCATCCCAGCTCACCGAGGCGTCTGGCGTGGCGAAGGACGAGCTGTGCCTCAACGACAGCTGTCATCCCATGACCCGCGAGGAGCTGGCGGAGCAGACGGCCGACCGTGCGTTCAACCCCCACGTGATCCAGCACGACAAGCTCGACTGCACCACGTGCCACAAGGCCCACCGCGCCTCGGTGTACTACTGCACCCAGTGCCATGACGAGGCCGAGGACGACCTGCCCGCTGGCTGGCTGTCCATGAAGGAGGCCGGCGCGCTGCCCGCCACCGCCTAAGCCCATCGCGCTGGCCCTGCGCGGGCCGCACGCCCTTGATCGAACACCCGCCGCGCCCTGAGGCGCGCGGCTTCCCGAAGGAGGAACCCATCATGTCCAAGCCTGCTTCCAACCTGTCGCGTCGCGATCTGCTCAAGTTCGGCGGCCTCTCCGCCGTCGGCGCCCTGGGGATGTCGGCCCTGGCCGGCTGCTCGCCCAAGGTCGTCGCCCCCGAGGGCGGCGTGCCCAAGGCCGGCAGCACCGCCGCCAGCACCGGCTCCGCCGAAGGCGTGCCGTCGTTCCTGCTGACCCCCGAGCCGGTGACCGAGTTCGACGAGACCAAGGAGTACGACGTGGTCGTGGTGGGCGCCGGCGAGTCCGGCCTGGCCGCCATCCACGCCGCGCGTGCCGCCGGCGCCTCGGTGGGCGTGCTCCAGAGCCTGTCCATCGTGCAGACCGCCGGCAACATGGGCGCGTCGGTCGACCTGTCCCAGACGAGCGAGGCCGGCATCAAGGCCGTCGTCTCCTACATCAGCTACAAGAGCGACTACCGCTCCAGCGCCGAGCAGGTGGAGGCGTGGGCCCGCAACTCCCAGGAGGCGCTCGCCTGGTGGGAGGAGGCCGCGGCCGCCGGCGGCAGCGTCTCGAAGCCCTACGACTACGTGGTCAACTGCAACGGCTACGACGTGTACTTCCACGCCAACACCTACTTCCATGACGAGGGCCATCAGAAGGGCGCGCTCGTCATCGGCGACGCCGTGCAGGCCGAGGGCGCCGAGATCTTCTTCGAGACCCCCTGCGTGCAACTGCTCAAGGAGGGCGACCGCGTGGCGGGCGCCATCGGCGAGGCCGCTGACGGCAGCCACATCCTGCTCCGCGCCACCAAGGGCGTCATCATCGCTGCCGGCGACTACGTGGGCGACTCCGAGATGCTCGAGTTCTACACCCCCGACGCCAAGGGCCTGCACCAGGCCGTGGACTTCCGCAACGGCACCGGCCTGAAGGCCGCCATGTGGGTGGGCGCCCAGATGTGCCCGGCCTCCCACACCAAGATGGTGCACGGCGAGGGCCCGAAAGTGCGCTTCGAGATGCCCTATCTGTTCCTCGACCGCCACGGCAAGCGCTTCATGGACGAGGGCTGCTGCCGCATGGGCTACCTCAACGAGTTCACCAACAAGTACCTGGCCGAGGTGGACTTCGCCGAGGACACCGCCGTCAAGTTCTTCTCCATCGTGCCCACCAACTGGCAGGAGCACTACGACGCGTGGAAGCCGTTCTCTGACATCTCCATCCACAACGCCTACCGCAACGTCGATCCCGAGGCGTGGATCAAGGGCGAGACCCTGGAGGAGCTGGCGGCCAACATGATCGCCTACGCCGACGAGCAGAAGTGGGCCCACGACTACACCGTGGAGGCCGTCTCGTCGCTTTCCACCTTGCGCGTGGTGCTGTGCTTCTCGTCGGCCTACGTGCTGGGCGGCTTCCTCGCCTTCCTCGGCAACGGCATGGCGCCGCTCCAGCTGGCGGTGCTCCTGGTGGCCCTGCCCCTCACCGCCTGCGCCTGCGTGCGCGCGGCGTTCCGCAGCATTCCCGAGGCGGCGTTGCCCCGCCGCCTGTTCCCGCGCTTCTCCTATCCCTGGAAGCTCTACGTCCTCATGGCCCTGTACTCCTTCGCCTACGGCCTGCGGCAGATGCAGATGGTGGCCGGCACCGGGCGCGGCTCCACCTACGCCACGATGATCGCCGCCGCGGTCGTGTTCGCCTCGGCGTGGTTCTTCGCCGACCGCGTGGTGCTCATCAAGGCATCGCGGGCGCCCATGCTGTTCATGGTCTGCGGCTTTCTGCTCGTGCCCGCCCAGAGCGTGATGGGCGACGCGGTGTCGAGCTACCTCATCTCCACCAGCTACACGCTCATGCACGTGTTCACGCTGGTGCTCCTGTGCTCCATGGCGCGCAAGAGCGGCGTGCCGGCGCCGGTGCTCGTGGCGCCGCTCTATGCGGTGCAGCTGCTGACCATGGCGGGCGTGGGGGTGGATGCGGGCCTGGGCGCGCTGGGGATGTCGGCGGTCGCCCAGTCCACGGTGTCGGTGGTGATGGTGGCGCTGCTCGTGGCGCTCATCACCCTGCTGCTCCTCTCGGAGCGGCGCTGGGACTCGCACTGGACCGTCGTGCTCGATGACGACAGCCTGGCGGAGGAGTCCCGTCGCGAGGAGGCGGTCGCCGCCCGCTGCGACGAGCTGTCCGCCCGCTGCGGCCTGAGCCCGCGCGAGGACGAGATCATGCGCCTGCTGGCGCGCAAGAAGACCATGGCGGCCATCGCCCGCGACCTCTACATCGCCGAGGGAACCGTCAAGGCCCACGTCCGCCACATCTACGAGAAGGCGGGCATCAACACGCGCAAGGAGCTTCTCGAGCTGCTCGGCGTGGGGGATGGGTAGGACGATTCGCCCGTTTTGTCCCCTTGGCGGGAACGAAGGGCCCCCATTACCTCATTTCATGGGATAACCCGGCGCTGACCGGGTGATATATTTCCATATCAGCCGAAAGGTACTAGAGTTTCCACCCTTTTTTAAGTGGTTTGGGGGGATGCATCGATCCTTTCGGAGAGGGTAAAGTGCCCTCTGGAAGCTCAACCGGATGATGAAAGGAATGCTCCCATGTGCTTTAGACCTGCTGCTGTCGAGATCGACAAGACCTGCCCCCAGTGCGGCGCCAAGAACGGCGCTGCTGAGACCAAGTGCAAGGAGTGCGGCGCGGACCTGCCCGCCGGTCCCGCGATGCCCGGCGCCCCGGGCGCTCCCGGCGCTCCTGCGGCCC
>CANSQW010000099.1 GCA_947649215.1 uncultured bacterium
CCTCGGAAGTGCGTAAACCGCGGTGTTTTTGGCCACTTTTTCGAAATTCCGCAGCGAAGGCGGCGCGAGGGGCGGCTCACGCAGCGAGGGGCTGCAGCAGAGCCGCTGAGCGCGGGAACGACGGGAAGGCGAGAAAAAGGCGCGCCCGCTGGAGTGGCTGGCAACAGGACGGCGATGGGAAGCGAGCGGCAGAGTCGCCGAGAAAGCAGGTGGCGAGCCCATCGAAAAGCCAGGACAGCGGGGCGCTTCCGTCTCGCGACGCGCCGGCACCAACGCTACCGCACTCGCAGGCGTGAGGGGAGCTAGGCGAGAATGGGCGCGAGGGCTTCCTCAAGGGAAGTGCGCGATGCCGCGGCGAGAAGGGAGTCCTTCTCGTCGCGAGAAAGCTGCTTGAAGCGATACTCGGCGCTCATGGCGTCGTGCTTGGTAGCGAACCCCGCGTAGGCGAGCAGCCTCACGGGACGGCGAGCGCGCGTGTACTTCGCACCCCGACCGGCGTTATGGGCCTCGAGGCGTCGGTGCACGTCCACCGCATAACCCGTGTAGAGCGAGCCGTCCACGCACTCGAGAACGTACATGAAGTGAGCGGGCGCCCCTTCCCCGCTCGTCGGAGCCGCATCCCGCGGCACGCCCGGCGGTGTGGCGGGAGCGGATCTGCAGTCATCGTTTTCAGCGCACGTGGTCATGGGAAGAATTATAGTGGTCGGCAGGGGCGCCGCGAGCGCCCACGACGGAAGGACGACCATGTGCCATCGATTCACCACGCTTGCGCCCGACGAGGTCGATCGCGTGCTCGCGCACCTGCGCGCGGTCGTCCGACTGCTAGACGAGGGCGCGCTCGGCGGCCCAGGCGTCGCAGACGACACCTTGCCAGCCCTGCGCCGCCCGCACGACATCACGGACATCGACGCCTTCCCCGGCTCGGAGTGCTGGGTCATCGTCGCCGACGCCGAACGCGAGCGCGCAGACGAAAAAGTTAGCCCTGTGCGTATGTTTCACGTGAAACATTCCGGCACGCTCCCGAGTGACGGCGCGAAACGCGCTCCCGCGAAGGCAGACAACCCGGAGGAAGCAGGCGGCGATACGGAGGCGAATGCTCCCGAGGAAACGAAAGGGCCCCGGAAGACAGACGACGCAGGCGGGAGAACAGCCCGCGATACGACGAAGGCGACGGCGCACGTAGGGGGCGGCCTCAGCGCGCTCGGCTCGCTCTCCTCGCAAGCCAGCAGACTGACGCGAGCGGCGCTCACCTGGGGCATCGACGTTTCATGGAAGCGGGGCCTCGTGTTCAACACGCGCATCGAGTCGGCGCTCGGCGGCCACGCGATGTGGCGCGATGCGCTGGATCGCGGCCGCTGCCTCGTGCCCGTGCGCGCGTTCTTCGAGACGCGCAGCGTCGAGCCGCCAACCGCCGAGCTGCCCCTCGACGCGTCCGGCGCCTCCGCAGCGGCCGCGACGGACAAGGCCCCGCGGAAACGGCGGCCTCAGTTCCGGTTTGCCGGACCAGGTGACGGGGCGCTGCTGCTTGCAGGGCTGAGGCTCGGCGACCGCTTCACCATCGTCACCACCGAGCCCAACGACGCCGTGGCGCCCGTCCACCATCGCATGCCGCTCGTGCTGAGTCCTATTGAGGCTCTCACCTGGCTCAACGGTACGCCAGGTGAGCTGGCCGATCTGGCCGATCGGGCACGCGTCGCCCTCGAGTGCGCCGAGGTGCCGGACTCCCGCCGCGCCAGCGCCTCCAATCCCGACCAGCTTTCGCTGTTCTAGCGCACCAGGAAAACCGACGGCCGTCCGGGCGCCAGCCAGGCGTCCTCGTCCGGCCGCCGCACGGCGCACGCTGGCCAGCCTCGCCGCCGACCAGGCCGGCAATCGCGCACTCCCCCGCTCGTGCCCACCGTGCTCCTGGTCGCCCGGCCCTCGCCCGGGGCCCCCCGCCCGTGCTGCCCCTCATCCTCATTCGCCCCGCTCGCGCTGCCCCCGCCGATCTCGTCTCCTCTCATGCCGCTTGGCCCACACCCGCTTGCCCGTCCGCGCCCGCTCCACCTCTTTCGGCCGCCTCCTTCCTCATCTTGCTCGGCAAGTCGGCACGGCCCGCCGGGATTGTCGCGAGGTTTCGAGTTTCTGGCCAAAAACACTATGGTTTACGCAACTTCTGGGGAGGCGGTCAGCCTTCGAGCAATGGCGACCTGGGGAAATGCATCCGCCAGAACGCCAACGGGACGCAAACCAGCGTAAACCGTAGTGATTTTGGCCAGAAATCTTCTTTTCGGGCAAGAAAACGACCCGCGCGCCCTCGGCCGAGGAAGAAACGGCGCCCGTACCCCTCTCAGGTACGCAACGGGAACCATGCGCTCGGGAGGCGCTGCGGAAAGCACGCCGCACGCACTCGGTGGGCAAGGCGGGAACCCGTCGCGGGGCCGAAGCGAGGGGGGGGTACAAGGGCTCGCATACGGGGGATTCGCGCAGCCGGGACGGACGCGACGGCGCCTCGCGGATGTTCGCAACGCTCCGCCGCGAGCAGGAGAACCTCGGCCAAGCCCCTTCGAAAGCAGGACGCGAATCATGCGATCGGGGGGGGCGGACAGGACGACGCCTCGAGGCTTCTGCGCCTTCATCACCGGGGCTGCACCACCGCTCCGGCGCCGCCGCCATCTGGGCCGCGTCGCTTCCCAGCGTTCCACGCCCGGGCGTCCCGCCGCCACCCGGGCGCGCCCGTCACCCGGCGCCCCCGTTTCCCGGCGTCTCCGCGGCCTGGGGCACGCGCTTCCCAACGCCGCCGCTACCCGAACGAGCCGGCCACCGGGTGTGCGCCGCCTCCCAACGCCTCCGCGGCCCAGGGCACATGCTTCCCGGCGTCTTCGCAGCCTGGGGCACACGCTTCCCGACGATGCCGCCAGCCGAGCGTATCGGCCACCAGGCGCGCGCCGCTTCCCGGCGCCATCACGGCCTGGGACGCCCGTCACCCGGCGCCATCGCGGCCCGGGGCACACGCTTCCCGACGATGCCGCCACCCGAGCGCATCGCCGTCCGGGCGTCCCTGCCGTCGGAGCGCATCGCTTCCCAACGCCTCCGCCATCCGGTTGCATCGCCACCAGAACGAGCCGGCTGCTGGGTGCACGCCGCTTTCCGACGACGCCGCAACCTGGGGCACACGCTTCCCGACGACGCCGCCACCCGAGCGTATCGGCCACCAGGCGCGCGCCGCTTCCCGGCGCCATCGCGACCTGAGGCCCACGCTTCCCGACGCCATCCGAGCGCGCCCGTCACCCGGCACCCCCGCTTCCAGGCGTCTCCGCGGCCTGGGTGCGCATCGCTCCCCCAGCGCCTCCGCGGCCCAGGGCGCCCGCCTCCCAGCGCCTCCACAGCCCGGGGCCCACGCTTCCAGGCGTCTCCGCGGCCCGGGGCACACGCTTCCCGACGACGCCGCCACCCGAGCGTATCGGCCACCAGGCGCGCGCCGCTTCCCGGCGCCATCGCGACCTGAGGCCCACGCTTCCCGGCGCCATCACGACCCGGAGCGCATCGCTCCCCAACACCTCCGCGACCAGGACGCGCGCCGCTCCCCAGCGCCCCCGCCACCCGGGCGCCTAGTAATACCGGAAGTACGCCGCGCAGCTTCCCTCGCTGCTCACCATGCAGGGGCCGACCGGGTTCTCCGGCGTGCAGACGGTGCGGAACAGCGGGCAGTCGCTCGGCGCCATGATGCCGCGCAGGACGTCGCCGCAGCGGCAGCCGCGGTGCTCCACGGTGGGCTCCACCTCCGGCGAGAAGCGGCGCAGCGCGTCGAACTCGGCGAACTCCTCGCGGATGCGGTAGCCGCTGCCCGGGATGTCGCCCAGGCCGCGCCAAGTGGCGGTGCAGGTCTCGAACACCTCGTCGATGGCGGCCATGGCCACGGGGTTGCCCTCGGGCATGACGCCGCGCGCGTAGGCGATCTCGATGTCGGCACGCCCCTCGTGAAGCTGGCGCATGAGCATGGCAATGCCCTGCAGCACGTCCACCGGCTCGAACCCGGTGATGACGCCGGGGATGCCGTACTTCTCGGCCAGGAAGCGGTAGGGCTCCACACCGATGATGGTGCTCACGTGGCCCGGCAGGATAAGCGCATCCACCTTGAGCTGCGGATCGTTGATGATGGCCTCCAGCGCGCCGGGCATGTTCTTATGCGCGCCGTAGACGGTGAAGTTGCGCAGGCCCGCGGCCTTGGCGCGCTTGATGGCCATGGCTACGAGCGGCGTGGTGGTCTCGAAGCCCACGCCCACGAACACCACCTGGCGGTCGGGGTTGTCCTGCGCCAGGCGCAGCGCGTCAAGCGGCGAGTACACGATCTCCACCGCGCGCCCCGCGGCCTGCTCGGCCAGCAGGCTGGAGGTCGATCCCGGCACGCGCGTCATGTCGCCGAAGGTGGCGATGGTCACCTCGGGCACGCGCGCGAGCGCTATCACCTTGTCGATGTCGTGGTTCGAGGTGACGCACACCGGACAGCCGGGGCCGGACGCCAGGCGCACACCCTCGGGCATGAGCCCGCGGATGCCGTTGCGCGCGATGGCCACCGTATGGGTGCCGCACACCTCCATGAGGGTGGCGCCCCCAGGCGCCCAGGCGCGAATGGACTCCACCAGGCCGCGCGCCAGCGCGGGATCCTTGAACGCCTTCAGCTCGTCTGCGAGGTCGGCCATGGCTAGTCCTCAGCCAAGGCGGCCCACACCGAGGCGGTCGCCGTCGCGCCAGGCGCGGCCGCAGCGGTCGGAACGGCTACGTCGGCAGCGGACAGGTCGTCAGCCACCAGCTCGGGGAACTGGCGGATGAGGTCGATGGTCTCTTGGGCGAACTGCTCGTCCACCACCTCGATGGCGAAGCCCGCGTGCACGAGCACGTAGCTTCCCACCTGGGCAGACGGAGTCAGGTCAACGGAAATCTCGCGGGTGACCCCCAGGATGTCGACGGTCGCGAGACCGCCCTCCCCCATCTCGGTCACCTTCGCCGGAATAGCCAGGCACATAGGCTCGCACGCTTTCTCTCGACGGCGGGTACGGCGGATGCGGCGCGTCCGCCCCGGAGCCCCGCGCGCACAAGAGCGCCCGAGACGCGAGGGCTACGACGCCGCGACGTCCCCGCCCGTGGTTTTGGCCCATGCTACCACAGCCTGGCCAAGCGAGATGCATCCGTCGTTGGGCGGCAGGTCGCGGTTGACCGCGGTGGTAAAGCCGGCGGCCTCAAGCTGCGCGAGCACGCGCTCGACGAGGTAGCGGTTCATGAACACGCCGCCCGAAAGCGCCACCACGTCGATGCCGTAGAGGGCGCGCACCAGCTCGGCCGCCATAACCACGGCGCTCGCCATGGCGTCGTGGAAGCGCCGCGCGATGACGGACACGGGCACGCCGGTGGCGAAGTCGTCGAGCAGCGCGGTGAAGGTGGGCGCCGCGTCGAAGAGCACGACCGACGTGTCCTCGGCAGTGCTGGCCTCGGTGGCCACGTTCTTGGTCACTGTGACGGCATAGCGCTCGGC
>CANSQW010000100.1 GCA_947649215.1 uncultured bacterium
GCCGCCGGCCCGCCCGAGGCGCCGCGTCTGCGCGGCAGGCGCGCTCATCGTTCCTCGATCTTGGTGACGGCGGGTGCCTGGAGCGCCAGCGCCACCCCGACGATACCGACGACGGCCAACGGCAGCAGAACCTTCGCGAGCTTGCCCATGGGAACCACCTTTCTGTTCGGAATCTTCGATGGCTCCATCCTACGGCGCCTCGCTTACCTCACCCTTGCGCGCACCTAACCCTTTTGTCACCTAACGCGCGGGCCGCCCTCGCGCGAAAGATCCCCGCGCCTGCCGCGTACGGGGAAGGGCTGGCGGCTCAGCGCAGGAGCCACTTCCAGGCGGGGAGAATGCGGATGACCCCCTCGGGGGTCTCCAGGGTCTCCTCCTCATCGAGGGTCACGACGGCGGACTCGCGGGCGCCGAAGCGCGCCATCGCCTCCTGCAAGGTGCTGACCTCGCGCTTCTTGGTCGACTCCCGTCCCAGGTCGAGGCGGACCTGCACGAGGGAGCTCGCCTCGCCCAGGACGGCGTCCCCCTCGATGAAGTCCACCTCCTTGCCGGAGGGCAGCTTGAGCATGGCCACGTCGCCCAGGCGTCCCGTCTTGCGGCGCCGGCGCAGCTCCAGGTAGACCGCCGTCTCGAACGAGAAGGCGAGGCCGTCGTCGGTGGCGGGCGCGCTCGCCCAGTACAGCCCGGGGTCGGCCGCGTAGAGCTTCATGCCGCCGAGGCGGATCTTCTGGGCCGAGTAGCTGAAGTCGTACACCTGGTAGGCGAGGTGCGCGTCCTCGAACGCGTCGAGCATCTCGGCTATCCGCGCGCGGCCGGGCGAGTAGCCCCGCTCCTTCCCCTTGTTGTCGAGCCGGCTGACGGACACGTCGCGCCCGCTCGAGGTGATGGCCGTGCGCGCGAGGCCCCGCACATACGAGGCGTTGGAGAACCCGAAGCGCTCCACCACGTCCCGTGCCACGGTGAGCTGGCTGTAGCCCTGGAGCAGCTGGGCGCGCTCCAGGTCGTCGAGGCCCTGCGCGGCGGGGAACCCTCCCTCCACCAGGTAGCGGCGGAGCAGGTTGCGCAGGAGCGAGGCGCGCTCCTTGCTGCGCAAGGCGGCGGGGGAGAGGGGCTCGGCCCCGTGGGCGCGCAGGTACTCGCGGAAGCTGTAGGGCAGCAGCTCGTAGGAGATCGAGCGGCCGCGGAACTCGGTGACCACGTCCTCCGAGAGCAGGCGGGACGACGATCCGGTGAGGTAGAGGGCGACCTTCTCGGTGTCGAGGATGCGCCGCGCCGCGACGCCCCACCCGTCGACGTCCTGCATCTCGTCGAAGAACAGGTAGGCGCCCTCCTGGCGCGCCTGGGGGTGCAGCTCGTAGAACGTCTCGAGCACCTGCCCGATGAGCTGGTCGTCATAGGGGCGGAGGCGGTCGTCGTCGAAGTTGAGGTAGCAGATGCGATGGGCGGGAACCCCCTCGGCCAGCAGGTCGAGAATCTCCTGGTACAGGCGGAAGGTCTTGCCGGAGCGACGCATCCCGACGATGACCTTGGCGGTGCTGCCGACCTTCGGGCGCGGGGGCTTGCCGAGCGAGAGGTCGCGGCGGATGAGGTCGTCCGCGAGGGAGGGGAGCACGCTCTGGTGGAAGTCCTCAAGGAGCATGGCGATGGTGGCGCGGTTGGCTGTCATGGTGGTCTCCTTCGAAATCTGTAACAGATTTTAACAGGTTATCGGTAAATCTGTAATTATCTGTTACAAATTTACCGCATGGGAAGCGAGGCGGGAGCAGGGCGGGTGTCGCAATTTGAGAGACGGGCGGGCGGGGTGTTCCTGCTAACATAGGCGCGACGCTCCTGGCGGCCCTCGGGGCCGACGACCGCGTCCGCGCAAGGCGGGTGGGCCGGGCGGGCTGGGCGGGCCGGGGCGAAGAATCCGTGCGCGTGTCAGGGGGACGCATGCATCAGGGTCTTATCGTCGAGCAAAGCCAGCGCATACAGCGGACCGCGGAGGTCCGGCAGGGCATCGCCGTCATGGCCATGTCCGCGCTCGAGCTGCGCGAGTACGTGCGCAACCGCATGGAGGAGAATCCGTTCCTCGTCCGTGCCGACGAGTCCGACGACGCGTCCTGGGACGGCGCCGGCCCGCGCGGCCGCGATGCGAGCGACGCGTCCTGGGACGGCGACGCGCGCGCCGGCTACGACGCGGGCGACGCGGCATGGGAGCGCGGCGCGGAGGCCGCCGACTGGGAGGCCGACCGCTTCGGGCTGCCGGCTGCCTTCGGGGCCGACGACGACCCGGACGGCATCTTCGGCCGCTGCGCGCGAGACGAGTCGTGCCTGGAGGACCAGATCGAGCGCCAGATGGCCATGGAGCTGCGCGACTCGGTTGACCTGATCATCGCCGCCCGCCTGCTCGAGGGGCTCGACGAGCGCGGCTACCTGCGCCTGGACACCGACATCGTCGCCGACCAGCTGCGCGTCACCCCCAACCGCGTCGAGCGCGTGCTCCACGTCATGCAGACCTGCTGCGAGCCGGCCGGCATCGGCGCGCGCAGCCTCCAGGAGTGCCTGGTGGCCCAGCTCCAGGCGCGTGGCGACGAGGACGCGGCGGTGCGGCGCATCGTCGAGGAGCACCTGCCCGACCTGGCCGCGGGCCGCCTGCCCCACGTGGCGGCCTGCGTAGGCGTCACGCCGGCGGACGTGCGGCGCGCCCTCGACGTCATCGCCACGCTCGGTCCCCGGCCCGGCAGCCGGTTCGTGCGGGCGGCCCCGGCGGTGCGCCCCGAGGCGGCCATCGTGGCGGCCGAGGGCGGCTACGAGGCGCGCGTGGACGAGGGGCTGATCCCCTGCGTGGCGGTGGACGGCACCTACCGCGACCTGGCCCGCCGCCAGCGCGCCGACGGCAAGACCCTGCGCCTGCTCGACGCGATGCTCCGCGAGGCGGAGGGCGTCGTGCGCGCCGTCGACCTGCGCCGTGCCACGGTGCTCGCGCTCGCTGCGCTCATCGCCCGCGAGGAGGCCGCGTTCTTCGACGAGGGGCTCGCGGCCATGCGCCCGCTCACCATGGGGGAGGCGGCCCGGCGCGTGGGCGTGAGCGAGGCCACGGTAAGCCGCGTGGCGAACGGCACCTTCCTCGACACGCCGCGCGGAGTGCTCGAGATGCGCTACTTCTTCCACTCGGGGGTGGCCGGCGCCGACGGCGAGACCTCGTCGCTCGCGGTGAAGCAGGCCATCCGCGACCTGGTGGCGGCGGAGGATCCCGCCCGCCCCCTCAGCGACGCCGACCTGGCGGACGCCCTCGCGCGCCAGGGCGTGGCGGTGTCGCGGCGCACGGTGAACAAGTACCGCAGCGCCCTGGGCATCCCCTCGCAGGCGCGTCGCCGTGCGTACCGGTAGGGGGAGGCGCCGACGTCTCAATTTGAGATCTTCTCAAAATGAGACGCCAAGATGCTTTCACGAAGACGGGAAAACGGCTTTCATGGGAGGGCTGGCTCCTTCGGCGGAGCTGGCACGAATCTTTCAACTGGGATCGCGAGGGCTCGCTGATCCGGCAGGGCGGCCGCGCTGCCGGGCTGGTCAGCGGCCTTGACGGCGTCAGGCTCGAGGGCAAGGGGTGAACCGTGGGTGCGAGTGAATACGGCGTAGAGCGCATCTTGGATTCGCGCCACGGGGGCACCGTCCTCGCGGGCCGGCAGGAGTGGGACTTCGTGGCCGAGGCGCGCCGCCGCTTCATCGCCGGCGACGGCCTGCCGGATCCCCCGTCTTGGCTGCGCCCAGAGATAGCCGAGTCGTGGATGCGCTGCCGCAGCGTCGGCGTGGACCCGGACTCCACGGCGCTTGCCGTGCCGCTCTCCGAGGAGGACAGCCGCCAGGTGGCGGCCGTCTACGGCGGGCTGGTGGAGGCCGCCCGGCCGCTCATGGGCGTCATCGACGACCTCGACCTGGCCGACGACTACATCTTCGAGCTGGTGGCCCGCAACGGCGTGACCGTCCTGCGGCTGGGAAACCTCGACCTCCACAGCATCGTGGCCGAGGACAGCGTGATGAACGAGCCCACCATGGGGACGAACGCCCACACGCTGTGCATGCGCCAGAAGACGCCGCTGCAGGTGGTGGGGCCTGAGCACTACTGCTCGGCCCTCCATGGGCTGGCGGCGCTCGCCGCCCCCATCTTCGACCAGCACGGCATCGTCATCGCGTCGCTGCTGCTCACCCAGCCGCTGCCGCCCGACCCCTGGTCGGTCGACTACCAGAAGCTGCTCTCCCACGCCCTGGGGTTCGTGGCCTCCATCTGCTCGGCGCTCGAGCATCAGATGGCCTTCCAGGACAGCCTGGCCATGCTCGCCGCCACCGACGAGAAGCTGGGCGCCGCCACCGAGCAGGGCCGGAAGGTGCGCCACGTGCTGGACATCGCCATGGGGTACACCAACGAGCCCATCCTGGTGCTCGACGCCTCCGGCATCATCCAGCACGCGAGTCCCGAGGCGGTGCACCTGCTGCGCCTGACGGCGCCAGACGTGGTGGGGCTGCCGGCCGAGGCGGTGCTGGGGATAGCGTGGCCCGAGGCGTTCCACACGCTCTCCGACGGAGGGGAGCGCGAGGTGACGGCGGCCGTGGGCGGCCAGCAGCTGGCGCTGCGCGGCAACGTCGTGCGCAGCGCTCCCGGGGCCAGCCCCGACGGCCTGGTGCTGCGGCTGGCGCGCGCCAAGAGCCCGCGCGCCCGGGGAACGGGCGGCGCCGGCGAGGAGGCGTCCATCACCTTCGCGGACATCCTCGGCAACAGCCTGGCGATGAACGAGGCGCGCTCACTGGCCCGCCGCTACGCCATGACGGGCGAGAACGTGCTCATCATCGGGGAGAGCGGCACGGGCAAGGAGTACTTCGCCCAGGCCATCCACAACGCCTCTCGCGCGAAGGGCCCCTTCATGGCGGTGAACTGCGCGGCCATCCCGCCGCGGCTCATCGAGAGCGAGCTGTTCGGCTACGAGAGCGGCGCCTTCACCGGGGCGGAACGCGGCGGCAAGCCGGGCAAGATCGAGCTGGCCGACGGCGGCACGCTGTTCTTGGACGAGATAGGCGACATGCCGCTGGAGCTGCAGGCCACGCTGCTGCGCGTGCTGGAGAACAAGCGCGTCATGCGCCTGGGCGGCAAGTCGTACCGCCAGGTGGACTTCCGCGTGGTGGCGGCCACCAACCGCGACCTGGGGCTGATGGTGCAGGCGGGGACGTTCCGCGAGGACCTGCTCTACCGGCTCTCCATCCTCACCGTGCAGCTGCCGCCCTTGCGGGCGCGCAACGGCGACGTGGTGTTCTTCGCGCGCTACTTCCTGAACGAGTGCCGCCGCAAGGCGCATGAGGGGCCGTCGGACTTCGCGCCGGATGCCGAGCGGCTCATCGCCACGTTCCCCTGGCCGGGCAACGTGCGGCAGATCAAGAACGCGGTGTACTCGGCGTTCTACGCGGCGGCGGGGGAGGCCATCGCCGCGACGGACCTGCCGCAGTACGTGCGCGAGGGGCGCGAGGGGCTGTTC
>CANSQW010000101.1 GCA_947649215.1 uncultured bacterium
CCTAGACCTCCAGGATGTTGACGATCGCCATCGGACGCTGCTTGGTGCGCTCCCACAGAAGCGAGAGGATGGCGTCGCGCGCCACCTTGCGCAGCTCCTTGGCGCCGCCGCCCTTGGACAGTTGGCGCTTGAGGGCGCCCTTGAGGGCGTTCTGGGCCTCCTCGGCCAGGTAGTAGTCGTCGCCGCCGGTGATGCCGCGCATGATGACCTGCACCTCGCCGACGACCTCCTTGCGCTTGAAGTCCACGGCGGCCGCCACCGAGGCGAAGCCCTGCTCGCCGAGCGCGCTGCGGTCGTCGAGCACGTCCTGGGAGGTGTCGCCCACCGACAGGCCGTCGACGAAGACGATGCCGCTCTGAACGCCCTCGCCGCGCTCGACGCCCTTGGCGGAGAGCTCGAGCGCATCGCCGTTGTCCATCACGAAGATGTTCTCGGCCGGCACGCCCGTGGCCTCGGCCAGCTGGGCGTGGGCGCGCAGGTGCGTGGCCTCGCCGTGGACCGGCATGAAGGCCTTGGGCTTCACCATCGAGAGCACGATCTTGAGCTCCTCGGCGCCGGCATGGCCGGACACGTGCACGCGGGCGCGCGACTTGTCGTAGACATCCGCCCCGATCTTGGCGAGCGAGTTAATGACGCGCGTGACCGCCTTCTCGTTGCCGGGAACCGGCGTGGCCGAGATGATGACGGTGTCGCCCTGCTCGATGTCGATGGTCTTGTGCTCGCCGTTGGCGATGCGCGCGAGCGCGCTCAGCGGCTCGCCCTGCGAGCCGGTGCACATGATGACCACCTTCTCAGGCGGGATGCCCTTGAGCTCGTAGGCGTCGATGAGGTCAGAATCCGCGATGTTGAGGTAGCCGAGGCGCCGCGCGATGTCGGTGTTCTGGATCATCGAGCGGCCCGTGACCACCACCTTGCGGCCGTTGGCGAGGGCCGCGTCGCAGATCTGCTGCATACGGTGGATGTGGCTCGCGAACGACGCGATGATGACGCGCCCCTTGGCCTGCGAGATGATGGTGCGCAGGGTCTTGCCCACCTCCGCCTCCGACGGCGTGAAGTTGGGGTTGGTGGCGTTGGTCGAGTCGCTCATCATGAGGTCGACGCCCATCTCGCCGAAGCGGGCGAGCGCAGCGAAGTCGGTGTGCACCCCGTCGATGGGGGTCTGGTCGAGCTTGAAGTCGCCCATGTGCAGCACGTTACCGGCCGGGCTCTGGAAGAACACGCCCACCGCGCCGGGGATGGAGTGGTTCACGGCGAAGAAGTCCACCGTGAAGCAGCCGAGCTTGATCTGGTCGCCCGGCTTGATCTCGATGAGCTTGGCGTTCTTCACCTTGTGCTCGGCGAACTTGCCCTCGATGAGGCCCAAGGTGAGCTTGGTGGCGTAGATGGGCACCGTGCGGTCGAGGTCCTTGAGCAGGTACGGGAGGCTGCCGGTGTGGTCCTCGTGCCCGTGGGTGATGATGATGCCACGCAGCTTGTCGGCGTTCTCCAGCACGTGGGTGTAGTCGGGCAGGATGAGGTCGATGCCCGGATGGTCGTCGTCGGGGAACATGAGGCCCGCGTCATCGAGGATCATGTCGCCCTTGCACTCAAGCGCCGTCATGTTCTTGCCGATGGCATCCAGGCCGCCGAGCGGGATGATGCGGAGCTTGGCGCGGGGATCCTTCCCCTTGCCGGTAATGCGGCGCGCATCCTTCGAGGCGCCGCCCTTCGCGGGCTGCTTGCCCTTCGCGGAAGCCTGGTCGCGCGAGAGCTGGGGGCGCTCGCGCTTGAGGTTCTCGTGGCGGAAGGAGCGGGTGCGGCGCTTCGCGCCCTCACGGCCGCCCTGGGAGGCGCCGTCCTGGCGCTGGGATTCCTTCTGCGGGGCCTTCTCGGCCCCTTCCTTCTTCTCGTTGGTCATCTGGTTCCTTTTCTTGTTATACGTTTCCAAAAAACGCCGGCCCGCAACGGGCGGGCCGGCGACTCGACGCTTCTCGGCGCGGCCCTAGGCCAGAACGCCCACCTGGCGCATGATGGCAGCCAGGGTCTCGGACTGCTCGGGCGTGGCGTCCACGAGCGGCAGGCGCACGCCGCCCACGGGAAAGCCCGTCAGCTTGAGCGCCTCCTTCACGAGGATGGGGTTGGAGGTGGCGAACAGCCCCTCCATGAGCGGCAGCAGGGCCTCGTTGGCCTGGGCGGCACGCTCCCACTCCCCCGCCGCGCAGAGGTCCACGATCTCCTTCATGCGGGCCGGGGCCACGTTCGCGATGGTGGAGATGACGCCCACGCCGCCGCGGCGCATGACCTCGAGGGTGGCGGAGTCATCGCCCGAGTAGACGGAGAAGCCCGCCGGCGCCTCGGCCACGATGCGCTCCACCTGGTCCATGCGGCCCGACGCCTCCTTGATGGCAATGACGTTGGGGCAGTCGTGGGCCAGGCGCAGGGTGGTCTCGGCCTCCATGTTCACGACGCAGCGGCCGGGGATGTTGTAGAGGATGACCGGCAGCTCCACCGCGTCGGCGATGGTGCGGAAGTGCTGGTACATGCCCTCCTGCGGCGGCTTGTTGTAGTAGGGCACGACGCACATGAAGCCGTCCACGCCGAGCGGCGCCACGTTGCTGGCGAACTCCACCGTGTCGGCCGTGCAGTTGTCGCCCACGTTCGCGATGACCGGCACGCGCCCGTCCACCGCAGCCACCACCGCGCGGAAGAGATCCATCTTCTGGGGGTAGAAGACCGTGGGGCTCTCACCGGTGGTGCCGTTGATGATGAGGGCGTCGCTGCCACCCTCGACCAGGCGGTCGGCCAGGGCCTGAGCACGGTCGAGATCGAGCTCGCGATCCTCGTCGAAGGGGGTCACCATCGCCGGGATCAGGCGGCCGAAGCGGGGGGCGTCATCTGCCATGGGAAGGTCTCCTTACCGTCTACGCGTATCGTGAGGCACCGCGGGAGAGCGGTGCCGAAGGCTTGCCGATGTGCCATTATGCCACGAATGTACGCATGGGGGCCGACTGTCCCGCGAAGTTCGCCAAACCTCCAAGCCGACGGCGGCCGTCCGCCCGCGAAGGCCGCTGAGCGAGCGAGGCGGGCAGCGAGGAGGGGGATTTTCTGCGAGAAATGACGGGTTTGCATTGCGCGCGAACGGCGAAGCCCAAGGGAGGTCGGCGTTTCCCCAGGTCGCGCATGGCCGTGCCGCGCGAGGCGGGCCAGCAGGGGCCTCATCGGCGCGCGAAACCCATGCATACCCGTCATTTCTCGCAGGAAACAGGGAGAATTCCCGCCCGGCCAAGCGCAACGCGCCCCAGACGCAAGCGGGGCCGGGGGTCACTCCCCCGGCCCCGTCGATCCTCAGCCGCGCGCTACCACTGGCCGCGGTGACGCGCCACCAGCGCCTCGCGCTGCCGGCGCCGCTGGGCTGCGAAGGCCGTCAGCATGAGGCCGCCGGCTGCGGCAGCCATGACGAGCGCCACCGACATGCCGAGCGTCTCGTCGCCGGTCTGGGCGAGCCGGATGGGCGTGCGCGAGCCCTTGCCGTTCCCGTCGGCGGCGCCTTGGCCCGAGCCGTCGCCGGCAGAGCCGCCCGGCCCGTCGCCCGCCGGATCGGCCGGCCTCACGCCGCCGGCGCCGTCCACGTCGGAGGAGGGATAGGTGGGAGCGGGGTTGCTGATGCCGGGGTGGGCCTCGTCGAACTCGTCCCAGCCCTCCTCGGGGACGAAGGGCACGCCGGGCGTGGGCCTCGTGACGCCGGGCGCCACCTCGCCGGGCACCGCGTCGGAGGGACGCGTGCCGAAGGCATCCGCCACATTGCCGACGTCAGAGCCGATGGCCTCCTCGGTCACCTGCGCGTCGAACACGAGCACGGCAGAGCGCCCGCCGGCCACATCGCCCACCGTGACGGCCAGGACGCGCGTCGCAGGATCGTAGGCGTCGTCGGGCACCGCGCGCTCCACGCCGTCGGCGCCCGTCACCTTGATGGATCCGGAGAGCGGCTCGAGCCCCTCGGGCACCCGGTCGCGGATGACGGCGTCGTACCACATCGAGTGCTGCTTGGCGTTGGAGAGCGTGATGGTGTAGCGCACCACATCGTTCACGTGCGTGGTGCCGTCGGCGCGGTCGAGGTTCTCGGCGGCCTTGGTCACCTTGATGTCGGCCGGACCGTCCTCGTCGTCCTCGAGCTTCGGGTTAGACGGCAGCACCGGCGGCATATCGGGGTCGACGGCCGGAGGCGTGCTGACGAACTCATCCTCCAGGTCCTCCCAGGGCGCGGTGGGCACGAAGGGCGTGCCGGGCTTGGGCTTGTCGGCCGGGTCGGCCGGCTCCACGTCCGGGTCGGTGGGATGCTCACGCTCCCACT
Source organism: uncultured bacterium (assembly GCA_947649215.1). Classification (GTDB taxonomy): domain Bacteria; phylum Actinomycetota; class Coriobacteriia; order Coriobacteriales; family Eggerthellaceae; genus Enterorhabdus. Next base: position 4,331 of record CANSQW010000101.1, read on the forward strand.
CGTCGGTGGGCGTGCCGCCGAGCGTGCCGCCCTCGATGACGGGGTCGGTGGGGCGCCCGGGCGTGGGGTCGCCCGGCGTGCCGGGATTGCCCGGATTGTCCGGATCGTCGGGGTTGCCGGGGCTGTCCGGGCTATCAGGATTGCTCGGATCGTCGGGGTTGTCCGGGTCGTACACCGAGACCACCTCCACGTCGAAGGTGAGCACCGCGCTCTCGCCGCCGTAGAGGTCGCCCGCATTCACGGCGATGACGCCGGTCTTCGGGTCGTAGGCGCTGAACGGCACGTCATGGGGCTTGCCCGCGCCGTCCACGAGCTTGATGGTGCCCTCCTTGGGCTCCATGCCCTGCGGCAGCGTCACCTTCACGATGGCATCGGTCAGGCACGAGTCCTTGCCGTGGTTGGTCGAGGTGACGGTGACGCCGAGCGTGTCGCCCACGAGGATGCGGTCGTCGTCGTGCTCCTCGGTGTGCGCCTTCTGCTCCACCTCCACCGTCGTCGTGATGTCGGGCGCAGCCGGGTCCTTCGGCAGCACGGGGATGGGCTCGGGAGCCGAGGGCTCGCCGGGCTTCGGGTCGATCCCGCCGATGACGTCGATGTCCTTGGAGGGATCAAGCGGCTTGGGCGGCGTCGTGTCGCCAGGGTCGTTCTCCGGCTTGCCGTAGCTGCCGTCGCCCGCAGGCTTGTTGACGATCTCAGGCAGCTTGTCGCCCTCGCCCGGGCGCTTGCCCAGGTCATCGGCAACCTTGGCCTTGAAGCGCACGGAGGTGGACTGGCCGCCGTAGACCGAGCCGATCATCTTGGAGAGCGTGGCGGTGGCGTCGTCGAACTCGTAGCCGTCATCGCCGCCACCCGCCGGCACCTTGGCCCACTCGAGGCCCGCCCAGTTGAAGCCCTCGTAGAAGGCATCCGAGCCGAGTGCGGTGCTCTTGTCGGTGCGCGTGGCGTAGTTGGGGGCTATCTCGACGCTCTCGGCGTCCAGCGTGAGCTTCTGGTCGATGGCGTCCTTGAGCTCGGCGGCCTGCCAGGCCGAGCCGTTGGTCAGGTTGAGGCCCGTCACCGTGTACTCGAGCTCGTCTCCCGGACGCGGCGGGGTATGGGTGCGGTCGGTCGTCGCGCGCACGGCGAGCGGCATGATCCCCGCATCCGCCGGCACGGCG
>CANSQW010000102.1 GCA_947649215.1 uncultured bacterium
GTTTTACGCAACGCCGAGAAAGCGACGGCGGAAGCGGATGGCCGCGACCTGGGAAACGCCGATCCTTCACGCGGAGGCGGCACCCTAGTGGCTCCCCATCAGCGTAAAACGTGGCCAAATTGGCCAGAAACTCGCGTTCGCCCGGCCTCCTAAGGCGAAGGCGAAGCCCACCGGCATCCCCGACGCATGCAGTCAGCCCCCGCGTCGGACGAAACGGTCGCAGAATGCCGTTTAGCCAACCGAGACGAGGACGGGGCGAAATCGCGTACAGAACGCCATCCGGCCACCTGAGATGAGGTCGCCAGCCCGCAAAGAAGAGGAGAGTGATCCTCGAGCGCTAAGCCGAAGCCTCCTGAACGACACCACGCGGTCAGCCAACGCCGACGGAGCGCCTAGCCGACAAAGGGGGCGCGCCCAACAGTCTGCTGTCATCTCTCAGCTTTTTGGTCAATTTGGCCGCGTTTTACGCAACGTTGAGGGAACATCGGCAAAGCTGGACGTGCGCGACCTGGGAAAACGCCGGCTCCCCCACGCAAAGGCGGCACACAAGGACGGCCTGCTAGCGTAAAGCGCGGTGAAAATGGCCAGAAACTTACGTTCGACCAACGACGAGGAACGCAAATCGGACGGATGAAGCCAGTCCGTCCGCAGGGCGGCGCCCAGCTGCCGGAGACAGACGCTGCGCTTCAGTGCGAGCGGCCGAATCATCCGCGGAGGTCTTGTCAGCTAGGCGGGCAAGGCAAGTCGCTCGCAGGGAGCCACCCGGGGCGGGCCGACAGGCCGGGTACTCCCATCCGGCCCGCCGACGGAGCCGGCTGCCCCCCCCAGCACGCTATCCGGCTCACTGGCCGGCGCAGGCAAAACGTCCCGCCAGCATGGGCGGGATAACCCGAGCGACGGTCACTCCCCCGCAGCGACAAGCCCCCCTCCAGGCTCCGACCAACTTCGCTACGCCTTGCTCAACGCCAAAGCCAACGGCACGCTTGAGCGGTCATAGCCGGGAAAGCCGCCCCCCGTGGAGGCGCCATCCAGAAGCCACCTCAGTGGCGAAAAACACGCAAGCACGGTCGCAAAGCGAAGCCAATCGGAGTGAAAGCGATAGAGCAAGATCGCTCTCAAGACACCCCATGACCAGCCAAAACGGAAAAGCGACCTTGCCTTGGGCGCAGGATAACGGATCCCCCGCAGCGACACTATCCGGCCAGGAGACGCAGACGAGAAGCGCCCGGCTGGCGAGCGAGCCTCCCCCGCTGACGGATGGAGCCTGTCACAACGAGCCGCCACCGTTTCCTGAATTTCTGGCCATTTTGGCCGCGTTTTACGCAAGGCTCAGGGAACACCGGCAAGGCGGAGCGAGCGCGACCTGGGGAAACGCCGGCTCTCCGCGCCAAGACGACATCCACGAGGCGTCCCGTCAGCGTAAAGCACGGCTAAATTGGCCAGAAACTCGCGTCTGGCCGGCAACAGAGGGCCATACGGGCAAGCAGCCGGATCGCTCGCAGGGCACTACCCAACCGACCGCGACGGGGGCATTCCGACGCAGGAACCCAGATCGCCCGCGGAGGAGCGCCGCTCCTGGACCTCCCAGCAGCTCAGCCAGCCATACGGGGCCGACCTACTCGGCAGCCCAGGGCCACCGCAGACGCCGCCCACAAGCGGAGCGCCCCCTCCCAGGCGCAGCCACCCAGCCGCCAGCCAAAGCCCGCCAGCCAACCGCAGCGGGGGGTCACCCACCCGCCCAACCGCCCGCAGCGAGCCGCTACAGCACGAGGGCGCAGACGTAGAAGGCGCCCAGCGCCACGTTGAGCGCGGCGATCTGCCCCATGGCGCCGACGCGGGCCGGCGGGGCCAGGGGATTCTTGCGCATCCCCATCACGAGCGGATAGGCCGCGAGCACCATGAACAGCACCACGATGAGCCCGCGCGGGAACCACACGGCCACGATGAGCGCGATGGCCGCCACCCATGCGTAGAGCAGCCCGTGGTAGAGACGCCGCGCGCGCTCGCGGCCGAGCAGCACCGCCAAGGTCCGCCGACCCGCCTCAACGTCCTTCTCGATGTCGCAGGTGTTGTTCGTCAGCATGATGAGCCCCACGCCGATGATGGTGGGCACGGCCCACACGAGCGCCAGCCAGCTGAACTCGCCGGAGAGCACCTGGTAGCACGCGAGCGGGATGAGCCCGCCCATCACCACCCCGCTCACAACCTCGCCGATGGGCAGGTAGGAGATGGGGGTCTTGCCACCGGAGTAGAGCACCACCACCACGGCGGCGCCGGCGGCTATGGCGAGCGGAATCCAGCCCGCCTGCGCGATGACGTAGGTGCCGAGCAGGAAGGCAGCGCCCAGAAGGCCGACGGCCAGGGCGAGGGCCGCCCGCGGGCTCACGTCGTTGTAGACGAGCACCGCATCGCTCTCCTCCACGTTGTCCTCGGCCGAGTCGGCGCCCTTCACGTAGTCGAAGTAGTCGTTGAACGTGTTCACCGACGCCTGCATGAGGATGCAGATGACGAGCAGCACCGCCGCCATGAGCGGCGAGAAGGCCCCCTTCACGGCCACGGTGGCGCCGAGGGCCACCATCACCGGCATGATGGCCGCCGGCCAGGTGTGGGGCGCGGCCAGCTGCCAGGCCATGCGGGGCGTAAGCGGGCGGCGCGCGGGGGCGGCGCCGGGTGCGGCAGGGGTCATGGGGTCACCTCGGATACGATCGAAGAACAAGCACGGTGCCAGTATAAGGCCGGGAAGAAAAAGCCGCCCCGCGAAGGCGGGGCGGCCGGGATGCGCTTGGCGGGAACGGCAGGACGCTCGGCGGAAGCGAGAACCGCCTCCGGCAGGCGCCCTGCGCCAAGCGGGCAGAACCAGGCGACCTAGTTGGTCAGCATCGCCGTGGTGATCTCCTGCTCAGAGGCAGCATCCGGGGTCCAGGTGTTGCCGTTCTTGGTGAAGTTGATGGTGATCTGGTCGGTCTCGGCAACCTCGACGCCGGCCAGGGCGTCCATCACGGTCTGGCCGAGCAGCTGGTTCAGCTCGTCCTTGCTCATGGCCTGCAGGCGGGCCGTGTCGGAGGCCAGATCGGTGGCAGCCTGCTGCACGGCGGCGTTGTAGGCGGTGAAGCTCTTGCAGGTCAGCGTGACCTTGGCGGTAGCCTTGTTGCCGTCGACGGTGACCTCGTCGATCTTGTAGTCGAAGCCGTCGAGGTAGGTCTTCATGAACTCGACGCCGTCGATGCCGTAGGTGGCCAGCTCGTCGACGTCCATGTCGGCGGCCATCTCGGTCATGAACGCGTCGTCCATGTTCTTGATCTGGTCCAGCTCCTCGGTGAGGCTCTTGCGGATGACCTCCTCATCAGACGGGCCGCTGTTGCAGCCGGTCATGACGCCCAGCGTGAAGACCAGAAGCGCCGACGCGGAGACGGCGGCGAGCACCTTCTTGAAGCTCATGGGCTCTTCCTTTCTGCTTGTGTTCCCCTCCCGTGGGGATGCCTAAACTGACCTGCCCACCATAGACCAACATGCCCTGCCGGGCAACTGAAAGGGCACGTCAAAGGCGAAAATTGTTTGCGACTTGTCGTTTACGCGGCGCAGGCGGGCGAAAGCGGGCGCACCGGCGTCAGCGCCAGAGAACCTGAATGGGATCGGCGAAGGCGGCGGAAAGCGCAGCCGGATCGAAGCCGGCCAGCAGCTGCTCGGGGGAGGCCGGCTCGCAGGTGGGGGCGAGCCCCGTGATGCCGGCAATATGGCCGATGACGGCCTCGGGCGTGCCGAAGCGGGCGATGAGCTCGTCAAGGGCCGCGTCGCGGTCGCGCTTGGAGAGGCGCCGCCCGGCCTCGGCCACGACGAGCGGCACGTGGGCGTAGGCAGGCTCGGGCAGGCCGAGGAGGCGCTGGAGGTAAATCTGCTGGGGCGTGGAGCACAAGAGGTCCACGCCGCGCACCACGCTCGTCACCCCCTGGGCCGCATCATCCACCACGACGGCCAGCTGGTAGGCGAAGGCGCCGTCGGAGCGGCGCACGAGGAAGTCGCCGCACTCGCGCGCGAGGTCTTGGGCATAGTCGCCCTGCACCAGGTCGTGGAAGGCCACCGTCTCGTCTGGCACGCGCAGCCGCGTGGCCGGCGCGCGCCCGGCAGCCTGGCGGGCAGCCCGCTCGGCAGGCGAAAGGCTCCGGCAGGTGCCCGGATACACCGGCTTCTCGCCGCGGTGCGGCGCCGAGGCGGCGTGCAGGTCGGCCCGCGTGCAGTAGCAGGGGTAGAGCAGCCCGCGCGCGGCCAGCGCGTCGAGCGCGGCCTGGTAGGCCTCGTCGCGGTCGTGCTGGAAGTAGGGCCCGCGATCCCACGTGAGCCCGAGGCGCGCGAAGTCGCGCTGCACGGCGTCGACGAAGCCGGGCTTGGAGCGCTCGCGGTCGAGGTCCTCCACGCGCAGCACCACCTCACCGCCCTGCGACTTGGCCACGAGCCACGCGCAGAGCGCCGCGAACACGTTGCCCGCGTGCATCCGCCCCGTCGGCGAGGGCGCGAACCTCCCGACGACGGGAGGGGTATGCGAGGCTTCGGCCATGGAGGTCCTTTCGAAAGCCATCGGGAAGGCCCTGCGCCCGCCCGGCGGCGGGCGCAGGGCCGGCGACGGGTCAGGTGCCCGCGCTACTTCCGTCGGTCATCGACGTGCTTCGCCTTGCCGATGGCGCGCTCGATGCCGCCCGGCTCCACGAGGCGCACCACCGGGGTGACCAGCAGCACGTTGCGCAGGCGGTCGGTCACGTCGCGCGTGAAGGCGCTCATCTCGTCGAAGGAGTCGCTGAACGCCTCCGGCTTGATCTCCACCTCCACGGTCATGCGGTCGAGCCCGCTCTCGTTGTCCACGATGATGCGGTAATGCGGCGTGAGCGTGTCGATGCGCCCGATCACGTCCTCCACCTGGCTCGGGAACACGTTGGTGCCGCGGATGATGAGCATGTCGTCGCTGCGCGAGCGCACCTTCTCCATGCGGGCGAGCGTGCGCCCGCATGCGCACGGCTCGGTGATGACGCGCGTGAGGTCGTGGGTGCGGTAGCGCAGCACGGGGATGCCGCGCTTGTCGAGCGGCGTGAGCACGAGCTCGCCCATCTCCCCCTCGCCCACCGGCTCGCCGGTGGCAGGGTCGACCACCTCCCAGAGGAAGTGGTCCTCGGCGATGTGCTGCTGGTCGCGGTGGGCCAAGCACTCGCCGGAGACGCCCGGGCCCATGACCTCGGTGAGCCCGTAGTTGTCGGTGCAGGTGATGTGCATGCGCGACTCGATCTCGGCCTTGAGGTGCGGCGGGCACGGCTCGCCGCCGAACAGCCCGCGCTCCAAGGTGGACGACGCCCAGTCATACCCCATCTTCTCGCCCACCTCGCAGATGTGCATGGCATACGACGGCGTGGCGATGAGGGTGGTGGTGCCGTAGTCCTCGATCATCTGGATGTGGCGCTCGGTGTTGCCGGCGCCGGCGGGGATCAT
>CANSQW010000103.1 GCA_947649215.1 uncultured bacterium
GGTCGGCGCCCTCGCGGCACGCCCGCCAGCGCCCGAGGACGCTCGCTCGGCGCGCCCCTCCCCCGCCGCCCTCCGCGGCCACGCGCCCCGGACGGCGCCTCGTCTTCTCTTCCACGTGTCCTCCTTCTGCGAGCCCTGCCGCAGCGGCTGGGCCCTTTCGCCTATTCTCTTACTTATATATATGTAGGGTTCTCTTCGTTGCCGGCCACAAGATGCTGCGCCGCTAGAGCGACTCGCGCAACTGCGGCGCGCGACCGAGCGAAATCTTCAGGTTGCCGTTGAGGCAGCGCAGCTCGTCGATGAGCGCCTTCTCCTGCCCGGGCTGGCGCATCCGCAGCTGATACTGGAGCTGGAAGAGGCTGCCCATGTTGGTGGTCTGCACCTCCACAAGCTCGCATTCCGCAGCGTAGCGGCCGAGCACCTCGTCGAAGACGCCGTCGTACTCGAGGTCTTCGGGGATGGTGACCTTGAGGGTCTTGCCAGGCTCGCGCGGACGGCCGAAGGGCGTCGCCACGAACAGCACGTTCACCACCGCCACGATGGCCGTGAACACAACCGCGAGCACCAGGTACCCCATGCCCGTGGCCAGGCCGACGGCCATGGCGAGAAACACGCTGCCGATGTCCTTGGCGCTGCCGGGGATGGAGCGGAACCGCACGAGGTTGAACACGCCCATGACCGCGATGCCTGCGCCGAGGTTGCCGTTGACCAGGGTGATGACCATCTGGACGATGAGTGGCAGCAGGGCAAGCGTGACCACGAAGTTCTTCGAGTAGCTGTGGCGGAACATGTAGACGCCCGCGCAGGCCATGCCCAGCACGATGGACGCCAGGCAGCAGACGAGGAAGTCGGCGGGGGACACGGCCGAGACGAGCGAGTCGGCCGTACCGAAGACAGAGGTGAATGCCGCATCAAGCACAGCGGCCTCCTTTCATGGGCGAGCGCCAGTTTTTCGGGCGCGGATGGCACTGATTGGCGTTTTGGTACGGTGGTGGGGGCGATTCGGGGGCGATTTGCCGGCCTTGAGGGGGATTTTGGCGCTCGCCGAAAATCTGACCTGGGGAAACGCCGGAGCTTGGAGAGAGCTGGCCGGCCTGCACCGTACCGAAACGCCAATCAGCGCCATTTTCGGTAGGAAAGGTGGCTTTCGCGGCCAGCTGATAGGCCGCGCCGTACTTGGAGAAGGACGCGGGGTAGGCGCGGGCGTCGGCAAGGAGGGCCGAGAGCCAGCGCGGATAGGGGCCGGCGTTCTTGATCTCCATAATGGCCTCGTCCGCGGGGATGACGGGACGCCACGCAAGCGCAAGGACGGGATCGGGAGCAGGGTCAGGAGACGCCGCGCCGCCGGAGCCGAGGAGCGGTGCGCCGTCGGAGCCGGGAGACGCCGCGCCGTCGGGACGGAAGTCGAGGAAGGCCAGGCGGTCGTCGAAGGTGACGCGCGGGCCGGCCTCGGCCGAATCGCGCGGCGCCCAGGCCACGCGCTCGCAGCGGATGGCCATCGAGGGCGTGAGGCGGCCATGGCGGACGAGGGCCGCGTCCAGCTCGCGGGCAATCTGGCGGCTGCGCGAGGCGAGCGACGCCTCCTGAAGCGCGGCATCGGCCTGGGGGTACGCCGCGCAGGCCTCCTCGTAGGGCGCCCCGCCGAGGTAGGCGACGGCGGCGCCCAGCGAAAGGCCGACGCGACGCTTGTAGACGACGCCGCGGAACTTCTTCTTGATCTCGAGGAACACCGGCACGCCGGAACCGTCGGCCGGGGCGGCCGTGCCCGCGCCTCCCGCAAAGGCAGCCGCAAGGGCCGCGCCGGCAGGCTCGCCGTAGGCGCGGAGGCGCAGCTTCTCCTTGTAGGGCGGCTTCTCGAGCGAGCGGTCGATGAGCGCGCGATCCGGCGTGTCGAGGTAGAGGCTCGTAATGCACGCACGGCCATAGCCGTCCGGCGCCAAGGCCGTGGCCAGGCCCTCCTCCAAGGCGGCGCGTCGGGCGGCATCCAGCCGGTACTTCTTCTCCACGCGCTGGAACACGCCGGCGTAGGCGGGCATAGGGCATCCTCTCGAGGCGTCGGGCAATCGGCACGGGGGCTCCGGCGAGGCCGCCCTCAGGGAGGGCCTCGCCGGACGGGAGGGGCGCCGCCGCGCCAAGCGGAAACCGGCGGCACGGCGGCATGCGGCACGCGGCTCGTCAGACGAGCGGCCGCGTCGCCACGGGTGTCGGGGAACACCGCGACGCATCCTACGGGAGGGCGCTGAAAACTTCCTGAAACCCCCGCCCATCCCTTTCAGGAACTTTTCAGCCGGCCCGGTACAATGGGGGCACGAGAAGAAGGAGGCCCCGTGCGCATACTCATCGTGGAAGACGACGCCAGCCTGGCCGCCGCCTTGGCGCGCATCCTTGAGGACAACGGCTACGCGGTCGACGTGGTGCACGACGGAAACGCAGGCGTGAGCTGGGGAGAAAGCGGGCTCTACGAGGTGATCATCCTCGATGTCATGCTGCCGGGCCAAGACGGGTTCTCGGTAGCGCGCGCCCTGCGCCGCTCCTCGGTGAGCACGCCCATCCTGCTGCTGACGGCGCGCGACGCCACCGCCGACAAGATAGCCGGGCTCGACGCCGGCGCCGACGACTACATGACCAAGCCCTTCTCCCCCGCCGAGCTGATGGCGCACCTGCGCGCGCTCACGCGTCGCCAGGGCGACGTGGTGTTCGAGCGGCTGGCCGCCGGCGACCTCTCGCTCGACCTGGAGGCCATGGACCTGGGCTGCGGCGGCAAGACGCTGCACCTCTCAGCCAAGGAGTTTGCCCTGATGAGGCTGTTTATGGGCAACGTCGGGCAGGTGCTCTCGAAGGACACGCTCATCGGGCGCGCGTGGGACGCGGGCTCGAATGCGGGCGACAACAACGTGGAAGCCTACGTCTCGTTCCTGCGCAAGAAGCTGCGCCACCTGGGCTCGGCTGCGCAGATAGAGACCATCCGCGGCGCCGGGTACCGCCTGGTGGAACGCGTGGAGGGCGCGCAGTCATGAGCAGCGATGCCGGGGCGGGAGCGGCCCAGCCCATGCTGAGGCGCCTGCGGGTGAAGTTCGTGGCGTTGTCGATGACGGTGGTCACCCTCGCCCTGGTGGCGGCCCTCGCGGCCATCGGCTACCTCGACTACCGCCAGAGCGTCGACGACGTGTACGACGAGCTGCGCCAGACCCTCGGCCTGGCCGCGTCGGTCGATGCCGGGCATCGCGGCGACGGGAGGCTCTTCGGCGAGCCGACCCTCATCCCCGAGAAGCGCCACCCCCTGGGCGGGAAGACGCAGAGGGACGAGGGGCCGGAGGCCCCTGCGGCGCCCAGCGCCGGCACCGAGGAGCCCCCGGCTGCGGATACGCCCAGCGGTGACACGCCGGCACCCCCGGAGATCGGGCGCGGCGACGGCCAGGGCCTGACGCCCGTGGCGGTCTACCGCGTGGACGCCCAGGGCACGGCGACGGCCCTCGGCCGATTCACCACGGCCTCCGTGGCGCCCGACTTGCTCCCCGAGGCCCTGACCGACGCGCTGGCCGACGGCGGCGCCCAGGGATACCTGGGCGACCCGGGGCTGTTCTTCGCCACGCGACGCGCCGGCAGCGACGTGCTGGTGGCCTTCGCCGATCAGACCGCCGCCTCGTCATGGCAGAGCCTGGCCCTCACGCTGGCCGGCGTGGGCGCCGGCGCGCTGCTCATCTTCCTGGCGGTGAGCATCCTGTTCGCCCGCTGGGCCCTGCGCCCCGTTGAGCAGGCGTGGGAGCAGCAGCAGCGCTTCGTCGCCGACGCGTCGCACGAGCTGAAGACCCCCCTCACGGTGATCCTGGCCAACCTGGCCATCGTGCGCAGCCGCGGCGACGAGCCGGTGGCGGCCCAGGACCAGTGGCTGGCCGGCACCGAGGTGGAGGCGCGGCGCATGCAGTCGCTCGTCGGCGACCTGCTCGACTTGGCGCGCACGCCCGATCCGGCGGCCCTGCGCGCAGGATTCAGCACCGTCGACCTGAGCGACCTGGCGGAGGGCGAGGCGCTCCAGTTCGACTCCGTGGCGCTTGACCGCGGCGTCTCTATCACATGCGACCTGGAGCCGGCGGTGCGCGTGGAGGGCGATGCGGCGCGCCTTGAGCGGCTGGCCGCCGTGCTCATCGACAACGCCTGCAAATACGCCGAGCCCGGCAGCGAGGTGACCGTGCGCCTGGCCGCGGAGGGCCGTGAGGCCGTGCTGAGCGTGGCCAACCATGGGCCGCTCATCGCGCCCGAGGATCTGGCGCACGTGTTCGACCGCTTCTTCCGCGTCGACGCGGCGCGCACCCGCGCAGGCATCGCCGATGGCGACGCGCCCGCGACCGGCGGCTACGGCCTGGGCCTGGCCATCGCCCGCGAGATAGCCCGCGACCACGGCGGCGTCATCAGCGCCGTGAGCACACCCGACGCCCCCTCCCCTGAAGGCGCTGGGGAAGCCGCCCTCACCACCTTCACCGTGAGGCTCCCCCGGGCGTAGCGCGAGACGTGCGGGCACCGGGCGTGCGGCGTAGGAGCGGGGCTGGCGCACGTGGTCGCGGGAGCGACGGGTGGCGAAGGCGAGGCGACCGACGCCCCGGCCCGCGCCTGCGACCCGGAGGAGCCCGAGGACTCGGACGAGGCGGAGCTGAGCGAGGGCCCGCATGCCGCCGACGCCGCCTCCCCCTCCGGGCCCTCGGAGGCGCGCCTGGCCATGCTCGGGGAGACCGGCGGCCAGGCCGAGGCCGGCGCGGGCCCGGCAGGCAGTACCGACCAGCTGCGCCTGCAGTGCGAGGCCATCGCCAACACCTACCTGCTCTCCAAGCGGGAGGCCGAGGTCATGTTCTTCCTGGCGCGCGGCTTCAAGTCGTCCTACGTCCAGAAGAAGCTCTACATCTCCGAGGGCACCGCCAAGACCCACATCCGCCACATCTACCGCAAGCTCGACGTCCACAGCCAGCAGGAGCTCATGCGCCTGGTGGACACGGTGGAGCTGTAGGGAGGCGCTAAGCCCCCGAACGGCGAGGCTCGCCGCTCGGGACCTGAGCGCCCTTGCCGCGCGAAAAGCGCCGGGCTGCGCGGGCCTGCGCGGGCCTGCGCGGGGCCAACGACGCCCGACAGCAGAGGACGGCGGCAGTTGGGGCTTGCCCGCCCCTGGAAACCTTCAGAAAACGGGGGGCCATCTGCAAATTGGGACGGTTTTGCACTCTTGGCATGGTGCTTGGCGACCGCTTTGCAAGCAGCCACCCCTATGCGAACCGCGCTCACCTGGCCTTTTGCGAACAGCCTTATCAGCGACCCTTCGCCGCGTCCCCAAAGGGAGTGCAAAACCGTCCCGATTTGCGCGCAGAGGGAGCGTTCTTCGAAGCGCGTCCGCTGCGAGGCGCCTTGGCGCCCGCCCGGCACTCGCCACCTGCCGGGCGGGCCCCCGC
>CANSQW010000104.1 GCA_947649215.1 uncultured bacterium
CCCCAGCGCGGCCTCCCCTTCCCCGCCGGCTCACCGCGACATCGTCCTCAGGCGCTGCTTGTAGGACTTCACGGCCGCCTTGAGGTCGGTCATGTTGGTGCAGCCGAACGCCTCCAGGTAGGCGTTGGCCAGGGTGAACGCCACCTCGCCCTCGGCCACGACGGCCGCGGCGGGCACGGCGCACACGTCGCTGCGCTCCTTGGAGGCCTGCTCGACCTCGAGCGTGTCCAGGTTCACCGTGTCGAGCGGCTTCATGAGCGTGGGGATGGGCTTCATGGCCACGGTGACGATGAGGGGCATGCCGTTGGTCATGCCGCCCTCCAGGCCGCCGGCGTTGTTCGACGAGCGCTGGAAGCCGTCGGAGCCCTCGAGCACGATGGGGTCGTGCACCTGGGATCCCGGGCGGCGCGCGGCCTCGAAGCCGAGTCCGAACTCGACGCCCTTGATGGCGGGGATGCCGAACAGGGCCGCGCCGATACGCGAGGTCAGCCGGTCTGAGGCGCTCGCGTAGCCGCCAAGTCCGGGCACGAGGCCGCGAGCCACCACGCGGAACGTGCCGCCCAGGCTCTCGCCGGCGGCGCGCGCCTTGTCGATGGCGGCCTTCATAGCCTCGGTGGCGCGCGCGCTCGGGCAGCGCATCTCCGACAGCTCGATGTCGAGCGGCGTGTAGGTGGGCGCCAGGGTCATGGGATCGTCCTCGTCCATGGCCGCGTCACCGACGGACACCACGTAGGAGAACACCTCCACGCCCAGCTCGGCCAGAAGCTCGCGGGCGATGCCCGTAGCCGCCACGCGCGCCGCCGTCTCGCGCGCGCTCGCGCGCTCGAGGATGTTGCGGCAGTCGTCGGTGTTGGTGCGCAGGGCTCCCACCAGATCCGCGTGGCCGGGACGCGGCGTGACCTCGCGCTTGAGGTCGGCCGGGGGCTGCCCGAAGGGCGCCATGCGATCCGACCAGTTCACCCAGTCGCGGTTGCGGACGGAGAGCCCGATGGGGCCGCCGAGCGTGCGCCCGAAGCGCAGGCCGCCCGTGACGCGCACCTTGTCGCGCTCGATGGCCTGGCGGCCGCCGCGGCCGTAGCCGCCCTGACGCCGGGCCAGGTCGCTGTTCATCTGCTCCTCGGATATGACGAGGCCGGCAGGCACCCCCGTCACGATGGCCGTGAGCTCCGGGCCGTGGCTTTCGCCTGCGGTGAGGTATTCCATGGGCATCCTTTCTTAGCAGTCGAAGCCGGCGGCCTCGGCCATGAGGGTAAACAGCTCGTCGAAGCCGAGCGGCTGAGGCGCCTCGGCGATGTCGCAGACGATCTGCACGGTGACGACCGCCTGGGCCACGAGCATGCCGGCGCCGTCGAGCGCCGTGCAGCCCGCCGCGCGCGCCGCCGCCACGAGCGCCGTCTCGCCGTGGCCGTAGACGGCGTCGAACACCCACTGGCCCGCGTGGAGCAGCGACGTGTCGAAGGGCGCCGGATCGCCGAGGGCCATGCCGAGCGGCGTGGCGTCGATGATGAGGTCGGCCGCGGCGATGGCCTGGGTGGACGTGGCATAGCTTCCGTACTTGAAGCACACGTGGTCGAAGGCCTCGCGGAAGCTCAGGTGGCGCTCGCTCGCCGCCGGCAGATCGATGGTGGCGCGGGCCAGGAGGCCGTACTCGTCCACGTAGGCGCGCAGCACCTCGGCAGCGCGATCCTTGTCGCGCCCGAGCAGCAGCGCCTCGTCGGCGCCGGCCTGGGCGGCGGCGTGCAGGATGGCGAGCGACGTGGGGCCCGTGCCGCACACGGCCACGCGCTTACCGGCGAAGTCGAAGCCGGCGCGCTCCAGGTTCGCCACGCAGCCCTGGCCATCGGTGTTGTAGCCGATGAGCGCGTCGCCCTTGCGCACGAGCACGTTGGCGCCATGGGCCAGGCGCGCCGAAGCGGCACGGGCCGTGGCCAGCTCGAAGGCGAGCGGCTTGTAGGGCGTGGTGATGTTGACGGAGAGGAAGTCGCGCTTCTTGAGGAACGCGCGCGCGTCGAGCGCGTCGGGCAGGTCCATGGCCCCGTAGCGCCAGGGCAGGCCGAGCCGCTCGTAGGCGGCGTTGTACATCACGGGCGACTTCGAGTGGGCGATGGGGTGGCCCAGCACGTAGAGTCTCTGAGGCGTCTCGGCCGGCGGGGCGCCGGCGGCGGTCGTGGTCATCACAGCTTCTCCTGGGAATGGCATTCCATGTTCTGGCGGCAGGCCGGCGGGGCAGGCTCGGGCTGACGCGACCCCAGCATCATACGCTCCAAGTTGCGCAGCAGGAGGGTGTGGGGCAGGTCCTGCTCGACCAGCGGTTGCAGCATGTAGGCCTTCATCCCCGCCAGGTGCGCCGCGGCCACGTCGGTGAGCAGCTGATCGCCCACCATCACCGTGGAGGCGCGCGTGCCGCCGAGCTTGCGCATTCCCAGCAGAAGGCCGTGGGGCAGCGGCTTCAGCGCCTTGGCCACGATGGGCAGCCCCAGCTCGCCGGCCAGGCCGTGCACCGAGGCGTGCCAGTTGTTCGACACGAGGCACACGCCCACCTCCGCCTCGCGCGCGCGGACGAGCCACAGGCGCGCGTCGCGCGGAACCTCGTGGGTGTCGCGGGTGAGGATGGTGTTGTCGATATCGAGCAGCACGCAGTCCAGCCCGCGGGCCCGCAGGTCATGCTCCACGTCGATATGGGACAGGCGCGAGAAGTACCGATCCGGATCCAGCAGGCCCATGACGGCGACCTAGTTTCCGGCGATGGCCCGCTGGTGCTCGTCGTAGGTCTCGCTGAAGAAGTAGTCCATGCCGCCCGACGCGTTGGGCTTGAAGTAGAAGAACAGGTAGTTCGTCTGCTCCGGCTCGCACACGGCCGTCAGGCACTCGAGGCTCGGCGAACAGATGGGGGTCGGCGGCAGGCCAGGGTTCGAGTAGGTGCTGTAGGGGGTGTCCGCGTGCACCTCGTCGGCCGTGGGGTCGTGGCCCACCTCATAGGCGGTGGTGGCGTCCGACTCCAGGTAGGGGCGATCGGAGGCCAGGCGGTTGTAGAACACCGAGGCCACGGTGGCGCGGTTCTCGGGCGCCGCCTCCTTCTCCACGATGGAGGCCAGGGTGACGGTCTCGTAGAGGCTCAGGCCCTGCGACTCGGGATAGGCGAACGAGAGCCCCGCCGTCTCGGTCTGGAACTGGGTGAGCATCATGGCCACGATGGCGTTGGCGTCATCGCCCACGGTGACGGAGTAGGTCTTGGGGAACAGGAAGCCCTCGAGGGAGTTGGTACCGGCGCTCTCCAGGAAGGGGAACTGACCGACCCATGCGCTGGCGTCGGCGGAGGCGGCCAGGAAGTCCTCGGCGCTCACGCGGCCGTTCGTGGCCTGGGCCACGGCGGCGGCCGTCGCCTCGCGGGTGAGGCCCTCGGGCACGGTGAGGGTGTCGCCCGTGGCCGCAGGGCCCGCCTTGAGGGTGGCGATGATGTCATCGAGCGAGGTGCCGCCGGCGAACTGGTAGGTGCCGGGGATGAGCGCGCTCTCGGCGCTCAGCTCGCGCACGCGGTCGACGAACGCGTCGACCGAGGCCACGAGCTTGGCCTCCTCAAGCGACTGGCCCACGTTGTAGGCGCCTTCGCCCTGCTCGACGGTGATGACGGCCGTCTGCCCCTCGGGCAGCAGGTCGGCCGGCGGATTCACGAAGCGCAGGATGAGGAAGGCGGCCAGAGCCACCACGATGAGGGCGAGCACGGCGGCGACGATGGCCGGGGCCTTGCTGCGCTTGGGGCGGATGGCGCTCGTGTCGTAGGTGCGGAACAGCTCGTCGCCCCGGGCATGGGCCGCGCGGGCGGCGTGGTTGGGGCGTTCGGAGTAGGTGAGCTGCTTTCGATGGAGGGGCATGGGGCGGGTATCCTTATCTCGCCTGGGCGGCGCGCTCGTCGAGCCACGCCTGCAGGAACAAACTTGCCGCTATCATATCGACTTTGCCGCGCATGGCTCGCTCGTCGTAGCCCTTTTCACGCAAACTACGCTTTGCCGCCGCCGAGCTCAGACGCTCGTCAGCGAAGGTAACAGGAAGGCCTGTCGCAGCGCTGACCTGGGATGACACCTTTCGGATGCGCGCCGCCTGCGGACCCTCCTCCCCGCTGAGGGTAAGCGGCAGGCCGCACAGCAGAAGCTCCGGCTCCCAGTCCTCCAGAAGCCGCCGGAAGGACTTCGCGCCAGAGGCCACCTCGGCCGCCGGCAGCACGCACACCGGCGACGCCACGCGCTCCCCCGGGTCGCTCACCGCCACCCCCACGCGCACCTCCCCGATGTCAAGCGCCATGATCCGCATCCGCGCTCCTTTCGCCCTGCGTTTCGCTCCCGCTATTCTACCTTATCGCACGTTCGTTCCCTTGCATTTTGGCGACGACGTGCGCAATATGAAAAATTCCCCTTCTCCCCCATTATGCCAGCGTGAGCGCGCTTTTCAGTTTTCGGAGAGAGAGGAGACTCTATGCCCAGCGAGCTTACCGCGGATAGCACTTTCTACGACTACTACCAGCAATGGGTCGCCATGTACAAGGAAGGCGCAGTTCGCGATGTCACCCTGCGAAAGTATCAGCTGACGAAGATGTGGCTTTCCAAGCTCATCCCCCAGCTGAAGCTTTCGGAGCTCAACCGGATAACCTACCAGCGGCTTCTCAACGACTACGCATCCTGCCATGAGAGGCAGACGACCATGGATTTCCACCACCAGCTCAAGGGGGCGGTTCTCGATGCAGTCGACGAGGGCCTCATCGACCGCGATCCCACGCGGAAGGCCATCATCAAGGGCGTTCCGCCCAAGGCGAAGAAGCAAAAGTACCTCAACCAGTTTGAGCTCCATCGCCTGCTCAACGACTTGGATCTCGGGCCTGAGATATCATGGGATTGGCTCATCCTGCTCATCGCCAAGACAGGCCTGCGGTTCTCCGAGGCCATTGCCCTTACACCGGCAGATTTCGACTTCTCTCGACAGATCGTATCCATAAGCAAGACCTGGGATTACAAGTCGGACACGGGGTTCGTTCCCACGAAGAATCGTTCGTCGGTGCGCAAGGTGCAGCTCGACTGGCAACTCGTCATCCAGTTCTCCGAGCTCACCAAATCCCTGCCAAGCGACAGGCCCATCTTCGTTCAGGGCAAGGTATACAACTCGACTGCCAACAGCATCCTCGAGCGGCATTGTCGCCGTGCGCAGATTCCCGTCATCTCCATTCACGGACTCAGGCACACCCACGCATCGCTGCTGCTCTTTGCGGGGGTGTCCATCGCAAGCGTCGCCAAGAGACTTGGCCATGCCAGCATGAACACAACGCAGAAGACCTACTTGCACATCATCCAGGAACTGGAGAACCAAGACGTTGATTTGGTCATGCGCTCGATTTCCAGCCTTATTTAGCCCAGCACGCTCACGCTGGTGAAGGGTGATGAG
>CANSQW010000105.1 GCA_947649215.1 uncultured bacterium
CGCCGCCGTTGCGGATCTCCACGGTGACGGCCGTGCGGTCGAGGGCGGCCACGTCCGCGTTGGGAGCCTGCGGCGAGCCGCCGGCGCGCACCGCGTCCATCATCGCCTTCCACTCCGCGTCGTTGACGGCGTAGCGAGCCCGTCCGTCCTCGTCCACCACGCGCCCCGGCACGAGGCCGGCGTACACGGTGGCGGTGTCCAGCGGGCGCAGGGCGTCGCCGAGCGCCATGATCTGCGACGAGCTCCAGTCGGTCTCCACCCACTCGGCCATGTCGGCCAGGCGCGCGGCGAACCCGATGCCCTCCGAGGACAGCGCCGCGTTGGCCAGGCTCACCGAGAACGCCACCTGGTTGGCCGCCTGGCGCTCCACGCCGGTGGCGTAGTTGGAGGCGCGCAGGAAGGCGAGCGACTCCTGGGCGTTCAGGGTGCGCGTGCCCGCCTCGATGAGCAGCGTGGACGCCCGCGGATCGTCCACCTCCTCCGCCACGTCCACCTCCACGCCGCCCACGACGTCCACCAGATGCGCGATGCCCGCGGCGTTCGTGCGGCCGAAGTGCGCGATGTCCACGTCGGCCAGGGCCCCCACGGCGCGCACGAGCTCGGCGTCGCCGCCGACGGCCGGCGCCTCGTAGAGCGGATGCGTCTCGTTGTCCGACAGGCGCACCTCGATGCTGCCGGGGATGCTCAGGAACGTGAGCACGCGGTTGGCCGGATCCAGGCGCACGAGCAGGTACGCCTCGGTCTCCGGGCCGCCCGCCGCGGTGGCCGTGCCCAGCTCGGCGGCGGCCAGCAGGTAGGACGGCTCGCCGTCGGCGGCCGCCACGAGCGCCTCGGAGGCGTTGGAGTGGTCGAGCGAGAGCCGCGAGTCCGACGACGCGAAGTACGTGAACACGCCCGCGCCCACGGCCACCACGGCCACGAGAACCACGGTGGCCACGGCGAAGGCGATGCGCCGCACGCGCTTCTTGTGCTGCACCTCCTGCACGTAGCCGCGCCGGCCCGTGCGCCGCGAGTAGGCCTCGTCGCTCTCGCGCGTGCTCGTGGCGGGGGCCACCTGGTCGACGTAGCCGCGCACGGCGCGCTGGCGCTTGCGCGCGTTGGAGAACTCGACGGCCTCGGCGTTGGGGCGCCGCCCGCCGGCACGGGCCGGGCGGCCGTCGCGCGCCACGTGCGTGCCGATGGTCGACGAGCGCATCGAGCGCGACATCCGCTTGGAATGAGAGGGCGAGAACCCCTTCCGCTTCCGGAACATCGGCCGGGCCGCCTACTCGGCGCCCACGGCCACGCGGCGCACGTCAGCGCCGAGGGAGGCCAGCTTGCCCACGTAATCCTCGTAGCCGCGGTCGATGTGCTCGATGTGGTGGACCGCCGTCTCGCCCTCGGCCACGATGCCGGCGAGCACGAGCGCGCCGCCAGCCCGCAGGTCGGTGGAGGACACCGGCGCGCCCTGGAGCCGGTCGACGCCGCGCACGATGGCGTGATGGTCCTCCATCTGGATGTCGGCGCCCATGCGCATGAGCTCGGCGGCGAACATGAAGCGGTTCTCGAAGACGTTCTCGGTAATGACCGAGATGCCGTCGGCCCGCGAGGCCAGCAGCATGAACTGAGCCTGGAGATCCGTGGGGAAGCCGGGATGCGGCAGGGTCTGGATGTCGGTGGGGGCAAGCGGGTCCACGCGACTCACGCGCACCCAGTCCTCGCCGGTGGCCACCTCGCAGCCCATGGCGCGCAGCTTCATGATGGCCATGCGCAGGAAGGCCGGGTCGATGCCGTGGACGGTCACCGGCCCGCCGGTGAGCGCGCCGCCGGCCAGGAACGTGCCGGCCTCGATGCGGTCGCCCACGGTGGTGTGCTCGCAGGGATGCAGCGAGTCGAGCGGCACGCCCTCCACCTCGATGATGGAGGTGCCCGCCCCGCTCACCTTCGCGCCCATGGAGCAGAGCATCGCGGCAAGGTCCTCGATCTCCGGCTCGCGCGCGGCGTTCTCGATGACGGTGACGCCCTCGGCCACCACGGCAGCCATCAGCAGGTTCTCGGTGGCGCCGACGCTCGGGAACTCGAGGGTCACGGCCGCTCCGCGCAGCCCGTGGGGCGTGCGCGCCTCAAGCACGCCGTGGGCCACGTCGAACTCCACGCCGAGCGCCTCGAGGCCCACCAGGTGCATGTCGATCTTGCGGGCGCCGATCTGGCAGCCGCCCGGCATGGCCACGTGCGCCTCGCCGAAGCGGCCGATGAGCGGGCCGAGCACCGAGATGCTCGCGCGCATCTTCGACACGAGCTCGTAGGGGGTCTCGCAGCTGTCCACCGACGCCATGTCGATGGTCAGCTCATGGCCCTGGCGGCGCACCGTGGCGCCCAGCCGCTCCAGCACCTCCGCCATGATCTCGATGTCCGAGATGAGCGGCACGTTGCGAATGACCGAGGCCCCGCGCCCCAGAAGCGACGCAGCCATCAGCTTGAGGGCGGAGTTCTTCGCGCCCGAGACGGCCACGTCGCCGGTGAGGACGCCGTTGCCGCGGACGATGATGATTTCTTCAGCCATGCCAGGTCCTTTATAGTAGAAGGCCCCCGTGAGCCGGGGGCCTGACTGCCAGTCGGGTGAGGCGAAAGGACTACTCGCCCTCGCCCAGGGCGAAGCGCACGAAGCCGGTGACGGTGATCGTACCGCCCAGCTCCTTGCCGCACTGCTCGACGTACTGGGCCACGGTGAGATCCGGGTTCTTCACGAAGGCCTGCTCGGTGAGGCAGTTCTCCTTGTAGAACTTCTCCATGCGGCCCTCGGCCATCTTCTCCTGGATGTTCTCGGGCTTGCCGGACTCAGCGGCCTGGGCCTTGTAGATCTCCTTCTCGTGGGCCACCACGTCGGCGGGCACGTCGGCGCGGGTGGCGGAGACCGGGTTCACGGCCGCCACCTGCATGGCCACGTCACGGCCGCACTTCTGGAACTCCTCGGCGGTGGCGTCGACGCCCTCCAGGGCGAAGGTCACCAGCACGCCGATCTTGCCGCCGCCGTGGATGTAGGCGGACACGCCGTCGGCCTCGACCACGGAGAAGCGGGCCAGGCTCGTGTTCTCGCCCATCACGTGGATGCAGTCGGTGAGGATGGCGGACACGGCCTCGCCGTCCACCTCGGCGGCCTGCAGGGCGTCCAGGTCGGCCGGCTTGGCGTCGAGGGCGGCGCGGGTGATCTTCTCGGCGTAGGCCTTGAACTTGTCGTTGATGGCCACGAAGTCGGTCTCGCAGTTGAGCTCGATCATGGCGCCGGAGGTGCAGTCGGCGGAGAGCACGGTCATGACGGTGCCCTCGTTGGTGGCACGGCCGGCCTTCTTGGCCACGGCGGCCAGGCCGCGGGTGCGCAGCACGTCGACGGCCTTCTCCAGGTCGCCCTCGACCTCGGCGAGCGCCTTCTTGCACTCCATCATGCCGGCGCCGGTCATCTCGCGCAGCTCCTTGACCATGGAAGCGGTGATGTTAGCCACAGGTGGCTCCTTTCTGCGTAAGGATTACGGGCGGGACGCCGCGATGGGGCGCCCCGGAAACAGGCGGGTTACTCGGCGAAGGTCTCGGAGGCCTCGACGTCCTTCGGGCCCTCCTCGACAGCGGCCACGGCGGCCTCGGTCGCCGCGTCGGCGGCAGCGTCGGCAGCGGTCTCGACCGGGGCGGTCTCCACCTCGGCGACGACGGCGCCGTCGGCCATCTCGGCCACGGTCACCTCGGCGCCGGAGCCGGCGATGACGGCGTCGGCGATGAAGTCGGCCAGCAGGCGAACCGAGCGGATGGCGTCGTCGTTGGCCGGGATGCCGTAGTCGACGTCATCGGGATCGCAGTTGGTATCGAGGGTGCCCACCACCGGCACGTTCAGGCGCTGGGCCTCGTGGATGGCGATCTCCTCGCGGTTGGTGTCGATGATGAAGATGGCGTCGGGGACGCGCTTCATGTTGCGGATGCCGTTGAGGTTGGCCTGGAGCTTGGAGAGCTCCTTGCGCAGCAGGATCTGCTCCTTCTTCGGCAGCAGCGCCATGCGGCCGTCAGCCTCCATGGCCTCCAGCTCCTCCATGCGGTTCACGCGGGTGCGGATGGTCACGAAGTTGGTGAGCATGCCGCCCAGCCAGCGGTTGTTCACGTAGGGCATACCGCAGCGGTTGGCGGCGTCGGCCACGGCCTCCTGGGCCTGCTTCTTGGTGCCGACGAACAGGATGGTGCCGCCCTTGCGAGCCAGGTCGGACACGAAGCTGTAGGCCTTGTCCAGGCCGAGGAGCGTCTGCTTGAGGTCGATGATGTAGATGTCGCCGCGGCTGCCGAAGATGTAGGGCTTCATCTTCGGGTTCCAGCGACGGGTCTGGTGACCGAAGTGGCTGCCCGCGTCGAGCAGCGTGGTAATGCTGACTTTCGCCATGTCTTTCTCCATTCGTTAGTCCTCTGCCCGCGGTCATCCCCGAGAACCGCAGCCTTTTCCGGTGGCCACTGGCGGTTCGGGTCGCACGAGCATGCGTGATAGGTGCGCCGTGAGAACACAGCCTGCCTAAAATAGCAGGATGAGCTCGATGTTGCAAGGAAAACCGCCTTCACGCGGCCAAAACGCACAATCCCGCCACGGCCGGCGCAGGCGTTGGACGCTTTTTTGGCCATTTGCTTCGAAATTCCGACCCCCAGACGGCCCCGTGCAGCCTTCTTCGCCGCAAAAGGCCAGGTCGCGGTTACGCCCGGCGAGCCTCCCCGGCCCATGAGGGCCCGATTCCGCCCTTTCGCCTCGGAATTTCGAAGCAAATGGCCATTTTCTCGCCTACTAGCGGAAGAACACCGACGAGGCGCGGTCGTAGAAGGTGCCTCCGCCGCAGCGCAGGAGGGTGACGGGGTGGTCTGAGCGGCGCACGTAGACGCGGCGGACGGGGCGCTCGAAGAGCAGCAGCTCGCCGTCGGCGAACAGGGTGGCCTCGCGGAAGGCGTCGCGGTCGTCGAGGGCTACCTCCACCACGTCGCTCTCGCCGGTGACGATGGCGCGCGTGTGCAGGGTGTGGGGCGCGAGCGGCACCGCCACGAGCCCCTGGAAGCCCGGCGCCACGAGCGGGCCGCCCGCCGACAGCGCGTAGGCCGTCGAGCCGGTGGCCGAGGCCACCACCACGCCATCCCCCCGCATCTGCGCCACCGATGACCCGGAGATGCCGAGCGAGAACTCGATGATGCGGCCCATGGCGCCGCGGGTGACCGCCAGCTCGTTGAGCGCGTAGAAGGCGCGCGCGCCGCAGAGCCCCAGGCGGTTCACGCCGAAGCCGCCGTGCGGGTCATCCAGGCTCGCGCGCGCCGCCTCGGCCCGGCAGGCGTCGTCGCAGGAGGGCGGCACGTCGGGCAGCTCGCCGGCCTCCACCGGATCGGGCTCGCCGTCGCAGACCACGTCCACGCGCAGGGCCGCCCGGCGCTCGAC
>CANSQW010000106.1 GCA_947649215.1 uncultured bacterium
CCGGCGGCGACCAGAAGATTCGCGGCAACGGCGGCTATGTGGGCGAGGACTCCATTCCGCGCCTCAACGTGCTCGACCTGCAGCGCCTCATCCGCGTGGTGCCCAAGCCCGTCATCGCCATGGTCAACGGCTACGCCATCGGCGGCGGGCACGTGCTCCACATCCTGTGCGACCTCTCCATCGCCGCGGAGACGGCGAAGTTCGGCCAGACGGGGCCGCGCGTGGGCAGCTTCGACGCTGGCTACGGCGCGGGCTACCTGGCCGCCATGGTGGGCCAGAAGAAGGCGCGCGAGATCTGGTACCTCTGCCGGCAGTACACCGCCGCGGAGGCGGAGGCCATGGGCATGGTGAACAAGGTGGTGCCGTTCGAGCAGCTGGAGGCCGAATGCATGGCCTGGGCGCGCGAGATGCTGGCCATGAGCCCCACCGCCCTGCGCTTCATGAAGGCGTCCTTCAACGCTGCCACCGACGGGCTGGCGGGCATCCAGCAGCTGGCCGGTGACGCGACGCTGCTCTACTACACCACCGACGAGGCCAAGGAGGGGCGCGACGCGTTCAAGGAGAAGCGCTCGCCCGACTTCGACCAGTTCCCGAAGTTCCCCTGATAGCCCTCGCCGATGATCGACGTCTTCGAAAGCACCGCGAGAACCTTTCCCGATAAGGTGTTCCTCTCCTTCGTCGACGAAGACGGGGGCGAGGTCAGCTACACCTATCGCCAGGCGCGGCTGCTCTCGGCGGCGGTGGCGCGGCGCCTGGCCGACAAGGGCGTGCGCCGGGGCGACTACGTGTCGGTCGATTTGCCGAACTGTCCCGAGTACGTGTTTCTGGCCCTGGCGGCGGCCTACGGGTCGTTCTCGCTCGTGTGCCTGAACCACCGGCTGACGGCGACGGAGAAGCTCACGCGCCTGCTCGAGCTCGAGCGCGAGGGGCTGCGCGTGGCCTGCCGCGTGGACGCCGCGCGGGCGAAGCGGCTCATGGACTACGCCGGCACGCTGCTGGAGGTGGGCGAGGAACACGCCGAGGCCGTGGCTGACGACGGGCTGGGCCCCGCCGCAGGCGCGCGCCGCCGCGGGCGCGGGTCGGTCATCATGGGCGCGCGCCAGGACGCCATCGAGGACACCGTCCACTTCGCCGAGCGCGAGGCCCACCTGTTCGACGAGGCGCAGAAGGCGCTCGTCATGTTCACGTCGGGCACCACGGGCAAGCCCAAGGCCGTCGCCCTCACCTGGCGCCAGCTGGTGGGCGCGTCCGGCGCGTCCAACCGCGTGCTCAGCCAGCGCGGATCGGGGCTCTGGCAGGGCGTACTGCCCCTGTTCCACATCGGCGGCTTCCAGGTGCTCGTGCGCAGCGTGCTCAACCGCACGCCCCTGCGTCTCTACGCGCGCTTCGACGCGGCCCGCGTGCTGCGCGACGCCGAGAGCCGCCGCGTCACCCACCTCTCGGTGGTGGACAAGATGCTCCAGGACCTGCTGGCCGCCGACACGCGCGGCGCGCTGGCGGGGTACCGCTGCATCCTGCTGGGCGGTGGGCCGCTCAACAGCCGCACCATCGAGCGCGCGCTGGCTGCCGGCGCACGGGTCTACGCCAGCTACGGCATGACCGAGACGTCGAGCCAGATAGCGAACTCCCTGGTCACCGATGACTTCACGGGCGGCCTCAAGCTGCTGCCCGGCTATTCGGCGCGCATCGTCGACGCGGACGAGGCAGGGTTCGGGCGGCTGGCCGTGCGTGGCCCGGGCGTGTTCTCGGGCTACCTCAACGCCCACGGCGCCTTCACGGTGGACGGCTACTTCCTCACCGGCGACACGGCGGCTCTCTACGAGGGGGCCATCTACGTGCGCGAGCGCACCGACGACATGTTCGTCTCGGGCGGGGAGAACGTCTATCCGGTGGAGATAGCCGACGCCCTGCGCGCGCTGCCCGGGGTGGGCGACGCCTACGTGTTCGGCGCGCCCGATGCCACGTGGGGCCGCCGTCCCGTGGCGCTCGTGGAGCGCAGCGCGGTGGGGGCGCGAGCCGCGGCCGTCGCCGGCCGCCCCGGGGGGACGAGAGGCGCAGGCGCGGAGGGGACGGGGGCCGTCGCCGCCTCCGCCGCGGGGCTTCGCCGGGCGCTCTCCGGGCGGCTTTCGCGCATCTACCAGCCTAAGCACCTCTGCGTGGTGGACGAGCTGCCGCGGACGCAGCTGGGCAAGATAGACCGGGCTGCCGCCGAGGCGCTCTACGAGCGGCGGCTGGAGGTGAGCCGTGTGGTGCTCTACCACGTGCGCCTGCCCTTCAAGACGCCCTTCCGCACGGCGAAGGCCACGCTCACCCATCGCGACCTGCTCATCGTGGAGGCCGTCGACCATGCCGGCCGCACCGGCCTGGGCGAGTGCACCTCCTTCTCCACGGACTGGTACCTGCCCGAGACCCTGGGGGAGGACGCCCGCGTCCTGCAGCGCTCGCTCATCCCCATCGTGCTGGCCGAGGCGTTCCTGCACCCGCGCGACGCGGCCGACGCCTTCTCCGCGCTGCCCGAGGGCGCCGCGCATCCCATGGCCTGCTCGGCGCTGGAGATGGCCCTGTGGGATCTCTACGGCAAGATCGAGGGGCGTCCGCTCTGGCAGCTCATCGGCGCGGAGCGCGAGCGACTGGCCGGCGGCGAGGCGCACGGCCCCAGCACCGCGCTCAAGTCCGACGTCATGGCGCAGGTGCCCGCCGGCGCCGTGGTGGGCCTGGGCACGCCGGCCGAGACGGTGGAGGCGGTGCGCTCCTGCGTGGGCGCCGGCTACTGCCGCGTGAAGATCAAGGTGTCTCCCGGCCAGGGGCTGGCCTGCGTGCGCGCCGTGCGCGAGGCCTTCCCGAACCTCATCATCACGCTGGATGCCAACCAGAGCTTCGGCGCCTGCGACGTGGACGAGCTGCGCGCCTACGACGGGCTCGGCATCGGGTGGATCGAGGAGCCGCTCGCCATCGACCGCGCCATCGGCGGCTGCGACCGCGCGTTCCGCCGCCTGGCCAGCCTCCAGCGCACCCTGGCCACGCCCATCTGCCTCGACGAGTCCTTCGTCAACGGCGAGGAGGCCCTGCGCGCGCTCGCCCGCCCCGAGCTGCGCTGCATCACCGTGAAGATCGGGAAGTTCGGCGGCATTCAGCGCGCCCTCGAGTTCACCTGCCGCGCCCAAGCCCTCGGGCGCGAGGTGTGGATGGGCGGCATGTACGACACGGGCATCTCCCGGCGCGTCCACGCGGCCTTCCAGACGCTGCCCGGCATCATCATGCCCGGCGACATCGGCGGCACCGGCCGCTACTACCCCGTGGACGTCACGACGCCCGCCTACGGGGTGGACTGCGGGCACATCACCCTGAACGGCGCGGGCCGCCACATGGGCATCGGCTGCGACCTCAACCGCGAGGCGCTGGCGAAGGTGCTGGTCAAGCGCGTAGCCTACGACGCCTAGCGCTCTGGTTCCCGAGAGGTGCCCGGCGCGCGTCGCGGGAGCCGCCCCCGCATTCGCCGCTGCCCTCGTTTTCATGTCATCAACGCCCTGCTGACAGCTGGCGTCCGGATGGGGCGCATTCGATCATCGTGCCTATCATGGTTCCCGAGTACCCCTCGTTGGGAGGTACGATCGAAGAGAGGAATCGCCATGAGCACGATCACCGCCTCGCCTTCCGCGCGCCCGTCAGCCCCCGCTTCCGACGCGCCTGCCTCGTCCCTCAGCACCTCTGCCGTCGACAACCCCCAGGGGCTCGGCCTCTTCCGGCTGGTCACCACCGTCATCACCCTCATCGTGGGCGGCGGCGTGTTCACCCTGGCCGGCGACCAGGCGGCCGGCGGTGCATCGGGCGCGGCTATCCTCACCGCGTGGTCCATCTCCGGCGTGGGCGTGCTCTGCCTGGTTATGACGTTCTACGCGCTCTCGCGGGTGAAGCCGGACATGCGCGGCGGTATCTACTCCTACGCATCAGCCGGATTCGGCGACTTCCTGGGCTTCAACAGCGCCTGGGGCTACTGGATCAGCGCGCTGCTGTGCACGGTGAGCTTCTCGGCGCTGCTCTTCGGCGCGCTCGCGTACTTCTTCCCCATCTTCGGGCGCGGGACGGATCTCTACGCCGTCATCGCGGCGTCGGCGCTCATCTGGTTCTACGCGTGGCTCGTCAGCCGCGGCATCAAGGAAGTGTCGGCCATCAACGCCATCATCACCATCTCCAAGATCGTGCCCATCTTCGTGGCCATCGCCGCCATCATCTTCGCCAGCAAGTTCAATCCGGACATCTTCTGGGCCAACCTCCATACCGGCGCCGACCCCTCGCTCACCTTCGGCGACCAGGTGAAGTCGGCCATGATGGTCACCATCTGGGTGTTCGTCGGCGTCGAGGGCGCCGTGGCCATATCCGGCCGCGCGCGCCGCAGCCACGACGTAGGGCGGGCCACCATCATCGCGTTCGTGTGCGTGCTGTCCATCTACCTGATGGTGTCGGTGCTCTCCATGGGCGTCATGCCCCTGGCCGACCTGGCCAGCTTGGAGAACCCCGCGCTCGCCGGCGTCATGGAGCACGCCGTGGGGCCGTGGGGCGCGTTCCTCATCAACTTCGGCGTGGCGCTCTCGCTCATCGGCGCCATGCTGGGCTACACGGTGCTCGCCAGCGAGTCGCCCTACGAGGCGGCCGAGGGCGGCGTGTTCATCCGCCAGTTCGCGAAGGTGAACAAGAACGGCGCGCCGGTGGTGACGCTCGTGGTGACCAACCTGATCATCGAGGCGTTCCTCATCTCCATGCTGTTCTCGGACAGCTCGTACCAGTTCTTCTACACGCTCTCGGCTGGCATGATCCTGCTGCCGTACCTGCTGTCGGCCGCGTACTTCGCGAAGCTCACCTTCACGGAGAAGGAGGCCTTCGCGGGCAAGCTGAACGCGCCCATCTGGCTGTGGCGCGTGCTCGGCATCGTGGGCGTGCTGTACAGCTTCTTCCTGACCTACGCCTCGGGCGCGGTGGGGCTCACGCTCATGAGCCTGCTGTACCTGCCGGGTATCCCCATTTACATCTGGGGGAAGCGCCAGCGCGGCGAGAAGTACCTGGAAAGCGCCGTGGACAAGGTGGTGGTGGCCATCATCGTGGGGGCCTCGGCCGTGTCCATCTGGCTGCTGACCACCGGCGCGGTGGTGGTGTAGGGAGGCGCCCAGCGCTCGCGCATTGGCGAGTGGGGCGCGTGGTGGA
Organism: uncultured bacterium; assembly: GCA_947649215.1. Classification (GTDB taxonomy): domain Bacteria; phylum Actinomycetota; class Coriobacteriia; order Coriobacteriales; family Eggerthellaceae; genus Enterorhabdus. Next base: position 5,200 of record CANSQW010000106.1, read on the forward strand.
CAAAATGCGCCGATGTCACATATCGGTGGACAAAAAGCGGCGATGTCACAGGTGTTTTCCTACGATAACTTTTGGGGCAAAGCGCTGACCTGGGAAAACGTCGAGCGGCTTGAGGAAAGGCCGCTCATTTCCGCCGAAAAGCATGTGACATGGGGGTGCGGACAAAAACTTGGACCGACGTCGATCCGGGAAGGAGTCCGCATGT
>CANSQW010000107.1 GCA_947649215.1 uncultured bacterium
CGATGTTGGACATGACCACCGAGATGACGCAGCAGATGACCATGAAGCCCAGGATCACCTTGTTCACGTCTCCCTTGGCCAGGCGCACCATCTGGGCGATGAGGCGCTGGGGGAACGTGGACTGGGCCAAGAACGTGGTGAACCCGAAGATACCCACGAACATCCACAGCGCGCCGGTAAACGTGGCGGCCCAGATGGTGTTGTACGACGCGATGCCGAGCGCCCCGCAGGCCGCCACCATCACGAGCGAGGTGATGGGCAGCGGCAGCGCCTCGGTGGCCCACATCACCACGGCGGCGATGAGCACCGTGATGGCTGACTGGCCCTCGCGCGAGAGGTCGGGCGCCCACTGCGGCCCGAACTGGCCCACGAGGATCAGCACGATGGCCACGGCGATCCACACCCACTTGAACAGAACCTTGTTGTCCTTGGCAGTCTCTGCCATAACAGCCCCTTCCTTGAGTCTGCGTACGGGGCCCGCGCCGGCCGTCCCCGGCGTGGGCGCGGGCCCCTCCCCTTATCGGCTAGGCGACGGCCTTGAGGAAGATGTCGCCCAAGACGACGTCCTCGTCGGTGGTGTCGGCGGCCAGGGCCACGTCCTCGTAGCCCTCCACCGAGGCGCGCACCGTGTGGGGCGCGCTCGCCAGCTCCTTGAAGCGGAACTCGCCGAAGTCGTCGGTCTCGACGGCGGCCACCTCGTTGCCCTCGGCGTCCATGAGGCGCACGGTGGCCCCGATGATCACCTCGTTGATGGTGCGGTCCACCAGCACGCCGTAGACCCAGCGGCGCGGGATGTTGAGGTAGTACAGGTGCGGGTGGTTGTCGGCCAGCACGGGCAGGGGCTCGGCCGCAGCCGGGATGTCGGCCTCGTCCACGTAGGTGAGGGCGCCGGTGGCGCACACGTCCACGCAGCGGGGCGCCTCCCAGCCGTCGTCCATCAGGTGGGCGCAGCCGGTGCACTTCTGGGGGATCTCCAGCTCCTCGTTCCAGTAGATGACGTGCGCCGGGCAGGCATCCACGATCTGGCGCTGGCCCTTGGACTTCTCCGGGTCGATGATGACCAGGCCGTCCTCGCGGCGGTACACCGCGCCGCCCTCGGCGGCCTCCAGGCAGCTGGCCTGCTCGCAGTGGGCGCAGAGCACCGGGGTGTACTGCACCTTCACCTCGGGGGTCTTGCCGCGGGTCTCCTGATCCACGCGGCACCAGAACTGGCCGGTCAGCGGCTGCTCGGCCGCGATGGGCAGCCAGCTGTTGCCGCAGTGCTCGTCCTTGCAGGCCATCTGGCAGCCGTAGCAGCCGTTGCAGAGGCTGGCGTCAAAGAGAATTGCCTTCATGGTTAGTCCTCCTGCAGGTAGTCGTAGACGTTGGTGCCCGTCTCGATGGTGTAGTGCTCGGCCTCGAAGGCCTCGGGGTAGCGCTCCCTGAGCGCGTCGATGTCGCACTTGCGCACGCCCACCAAGAATCCGCCGGTCACCTCGCCGGCCGCGTTCTTGGACGAGGTGGCGGAAGGCGCGATGAGGTTGTTCGCGCCGCCGCGGTCGATGCCGCCCACGCCCGGGACGATGGGATCGGTCTCGGCGCCGTGGTCCTGGAGCACCGCGCCGGGGATGACGCGCTCGGTGACGTAGGCACCGCCGAGCACCGTGCCACGCTCGTTGAACACCTCGACGATGTCGCCGCTCTCGATGCCCAGGCGCTCGGCGTCCACCGGGTTGAGCCACACCGGCTCGTAGGCGTAGCCGTCCTTGCCCACCACCTTGCACGTCTCGATCTCGCGGGTCCACGGGCAGTCGTCGAAGTTGGCGTGGATGCGCCAGCGGGGATGGTTGGACACGAGCAGGAACGGATAGTCCTTCGCGCGCTCGCAGGAGAGGCGCTCATGGTGGGTCTCGGACTCCTCGATCCACTTGGCCACGGGCTGGCGCTCCGGGTCGTCGGGGAAGAAGTTGGCAAGGCCCGTGGAGTAGAACTCGATCTTGCCCGTGGGGGTCTCCATGGGGTTGTTCTCGGGATCCTCGTAGAACTCGATCATGCCGGCGGGCTCGGTGTCCCAGCCCTCGCGGGTGGGCAGCATCTGGTAGCCCTGCTCCTTGATGAGCTCCAGGTCCTGCTGGTCCTCCGGCAGGCCCGACCCCTGGTAGCCCACCTCCTGCCACTCCTCGACGGTCATGTCGCCGGAGAGGTGGCTCGCGCAGTCCTCGTAGATGCCGCCGTACTTCTCCAGTTTCTTGGCCACCTCAAGCACCGCCTCGTAGTCGGAGAGCGACTCGTGCTGGCGGTCGCACGCATGGCGCTCCCAGATGATGGAGTTGAACTGGCCGGAGTAGGTGTCCACGCCGAAGTCGTCCAGCTCGAGCGTGGTGGAGATGGGCAGGATCAGGTCGGCGAAGAGCGTGTCGTTCTCCATCCAGGGGTGCTCCACCAAGAAGAACTCCAGGTTGGGGTTGGTCAGCGCGTCCTGGAACTCGTTGCCGCCGTTCCAGCAGGTGGACCAGCAGGGGCTGTCAGACCAGATCATCTTGATGCCGTGGTCGCCGTCCTGGGGGAACTGGAACTTCTTGAACTGGTCGGTGCGGTGGTGGCGGCTCGTGGTATGGCCGTACCACTCCACCTTCTCGCCCTCCTTGACGGTGATGCACTGGGGCACGAGGGTCTTGGGGATGAACGACGCCGGCAGCTCGCCGAGCACCGAGCCGTGGTAGCAGGCGCGCACCTCGGGCAGGAAGTACCCCGGGGGCAGCGGGTTGAAGGAGTCCATGCCGATGAGGGCCCACTCGATGAACTTCACCTGGTTGCGGCCGGGCTTGCCCACGGCCTGCATGGCCAGCAGGTACACCTCCAGGCGCGCCGGCTCGTGGGAGTAGCACGAGCGGATGTAGGAGCCGCCGTTGCAGTGGCCGATGGACACGTTGTGGCGGGCCCAGTAGCGCGCGAGCGCCTTGATGCGGTAGGCCGGCACGTGGCACTTCTCCTCGGCCCACTCTGGGGTCTTGGGCACGCCGTCCTCGTTGCCCAGCACGTAGTACTCGAACCAGTCGAAGCCATCGGTGTGGGTGGCCACGTAGTCCTTGTCGTAGGTGCCTTCGGTCATCCACACGTAGGCGATGGCCAGCTGCAGGGCGGCGTCGGTGTTGGGCAGGATGGGGATCCACATGTCAGAGTGCACGGCGTTGGCGTAGTTCACGTCCGGGGCGATGTGGATCTGCTTCACGCCGATCTCGGTGAACCAGAAGCACAGGCGGCTGGCCTGCTGGCCCGACCAGCCCCAGGGCGTGGTCTCGGGGTCGCAGCCCCAGAACAGCACGGCGTCGGAGTTCTCGGAGATGTCCTTGAACAGGTTGTGCTGGTGGGTGTTCTGACCCAAAGGCTCGTTGCCCCAGGCGTGCTTGGCACCCCAGTACCAGCCCTCCCAGCTGTCGGGCTGGCGGGCCTGCATGGTGAGGCCGCCGGTCATGTCGAGCAGGTTGGCCATGGTACCGTGGGGGCCGTGGATCGAGCCCGTCTCGCCGTGGCCGTCGCCCTGGCAGAAGATGGAGTTGCGGCCGTAGGTCTCGTCGATGCGGACGATCTCCTTGGCGATGATGTCGGTGGCCTCGTCCCAGCTGATGCGCTCGAACTTCGACTTGCCGCGGTTCTGGGGATTACGCTCGCCGTCCGGATCCCAGTCCACGCGCTTGAGCGGGAAGGGGATGCGGTTGGGCGAGTAGGTGCGCGTCTTGTAGATGAAGGTGAAGGGCGAGTTCAGGGTCTTCATGCCCGGCTCGAAGGTGTGGCCCCGCGCCTCGATGGTCCAGTAGTTCAGGTCCTCCTTGGTGTAGTGCTCGTCGAAGTGCACCGGGCGCATGCGCACCACCCGGCCATCCATGGAATCGACAGCGGTGAGGTTCGCCCCGTTGCCGAAAGAGCACAGCGACATGTTCTTATAGACTGTCTTGTCCGATGTTTTCATGCTCCTCCTACTTTCCTCGCTTGTCGCGGCCCCGGCCGGCGCGCGGTGCGCGGCAGGCCTGAGGGGCTCGCAATCCCGACCCAGGACGGACCGCCTCGCGCGCAGCGGGCCGCCCCGGCTCTCTGACTCGCATTATGGGAAGCGGCGCGGCAGCCGAAAACAAACGCCCCGTTGCCCTAGCCCTCGTTTTCGTTGAGGCGGCGCGCAGCGGGCGCCCCTCCGGTGCGGCAGGCGGAAAGACGGGCCCGTTTCCGGCAAGCGACGGCAGGCTCGCACCCCAACGATTCGTTGCGCTCGGCGCCGCATCCCGTTGGGGCGCACGCGCGGCGGCGGGAGGCCGAAGCCACGCGAGCGGACGGCGCCGTGGCTATAATGGACGCGTCGGACGACGCGAGGCGAAGGGGGATGCCCGTGAACATCGAGTACCTGCACTACTTCTTAGATGTGGCGAAGACGAAGTCCATCGCCCAGGCAGCCAAGCTCAACTTCATCTCGTCGCAGGGCATGAGCCGCGCCATGGGCGAGCTCGAGAAGGAGCTGGGGTGCCAGCTGTTCATCCGCTACTCCAACAAGCTCTCGCTCTCCCCCGTCGGAGAAGAGCTCGTGGACGCGGCGGCGCGGGTCGTCGACGACTACGGGGCGCTGCTCGACCTGGCCGCGGCCAAGTCCCAGCCCGACCACGCGCCCTGCGGCTCCATCCTGCTGGACTGCCAGAACGTCGCCACGCTCGCGTTCTTCACCAAGGAGGCGAAGGACTACCTCTTCGGCACGCGCGAGATCATCTTCCGCGAGTCGCAGAACTCCCAGATACGCCAGAGCCTGCTCACGAGCCTGGCGGAGCGCCCCGACGACGCGCTGCCCGCCGTCGGGCTCTTCTGCTTCTTCAACCAGGAGCGCCACTCCGAGAAGGAGGGCATCGCCGCGTTGGAGGAGCGCGGCTTCCGCTACCGCCCCTACCTGCGCACCTACGACAAGGCCATGGCGAGCGCCGCCTCGCCGCTCGCGCAGCTCGACGTCCTCACCGACGAGGACATCGCCACGCGTCCCCTCGTGGCCACCAACAGCCACCTCTACAGCGTGCTCGCCAAGCGCTTCGGACGCGACGCCATAGCGCTGTCGAGCGCGAACTTCGCGCTTCGGCGCCAGATGGTGGAGAGCGACTCGGCCGTCTCGTTCCTGCCGGCCATCGCCGAGCTGACCATGCCCGAGGAGCGGGACTTCGTCCTGCGCGACATGGAGCGCCCCTACGAGGTGGAGATAGGGTTCGTCGGCCGCGAGCGCGACCTCGAGCAGCCCTGCTTCCGCCGCCTCATCGACATCCTCGACGACTTCTACCGCGCCCATCAGGACAGCGGGCTCTACACGCTCTGCGAGTAGGCGCGCGGCGGAGCTGCGGCGGAGGGGGTCGCCGGAAGCCGGGCGGGCGCGGGC
>CANSQW010000108.1 GCA_947649215.1 uncultured bacterium
ATACGAGCTTCGCCTTAGTCTCGTGGGCTCGGAGATGTGTATAAGAGACAGCCCTTCCGCAGGAAGCGGGAGAGGGGCCAGGGCTGCAGGGCGGCGCAGGTGCCCGGGGGTCCGGAGCGGCGTGCCTGGGTACGCGAGGAGGGTCCGCAGGGAGCAGATGCGCCGCCTCGCGGCCCCGGGAAAAGAAGTGGCCCGGCGGAGAGGGGAGCTCCGCCGGGCCGAAAGGAGGGGATGACGCGGCTCCGAAGAGCCGCTTCTGCTTCGTTCCAAAGCAGGCAAGTGGAGTAGGAGGGGGACCTTCGCACTTGCTGGTACCCAGTATAAAGTGACCCTTTGAATAAGCCATGAACGCCCGGTGGGCATCTTGTGAATTTCCCATCCACACTTTGCGGAGTTTGTCAAATTCCCGCAGATCGTCAGCGATATTCCAAACATTTGTTTGTTTCTCGTCCACCTCGTCGTCTGGCCGTGGTACCATGGCAGCCATGGATACGCTCTTTACTGAAATGGAAAACGCCGAGCGCAGCCGGGTGGCCCCCCTGGCGGTGCGTATGCGCCCGCGCACGCTCGACGAGCTGGTGGGCCAGGCCGAGGCCGTGGGGCCAGGCAGCTGGCTGCGCACGGCCATCGAGCAGGACGCGCTGAGCTCGGTCATCCTCTATGGGCCGGCCGGCACGGGCAAGACCTCGCTCGCGCATGTGGTCGCGGAGTCGACGAAGGCCACGTTCGTGGAGGTGTCGGCCATCGGCGGCACCGTCTCCGACCTCCGGCGCGAGATAGACGCCGCAGAGAAGCGGCTGCTCATGGGCGGGCTGCGCACCATCCTGTTCGTGGATGAGATTCACCGCTTCAACCGCTCCCAGCAAGATGCCCTGCTTCATGCGGTGGAGGATCGCATGGTGGTGCTCGTGGGCGCCACCACCGAGAACCCCTTCTTCGAGGTGAACTCGGCGCTCATCTCGCGCTCGCGCGTGGTGGAGCTGCGCTCGCTGGCAGACGAGGACATCGTGGAGCTCGTCGCGCGAGCCGTGGCCGACGAGCGCGGGCTCGACGGCCTCTACGCGCTGGAGGACGAGGCGCGCGACGCCATCGTGCTGCTGGCCGGCGGGGACGGCCGCACGGCGCTCACCACCCTCGAGCTGGCGGCGGGCATGGTGCCGCCCGGCACGCGGAAGGCGCCGGTGGCCATCACCGAGGCCATGGTGCGCGCAGCCACGCCGCATCGGACGTTGCCCTACGACAAGAACAAGGACATGCACTACGACGTCATCTCGGCGTTCATCAAGTCCATGCGCGGGTCAGATCCAGATGCCGCGGTCTACTGGCTCGCCCGCATGATCGACGGGGGAGAGGACCCGAAGTTCATCGCGCGCCGCATGTACATCGCCGCGTCGGAGGACATCGGCAACGCGGACCCCCAGGCGCTGCTCGTGGCCGCGGCGGCCTTCCGCGCCGCGGAGGTCATCGGCTACCCGGAGTGCCGCATCAACCTGGCGCAGGCGGCTATCTACCTGGCGCTCGCCCCCAAGTCCAACGCGGCGGAGGCTGCCATCGACGCCGCCCTGGCAGAGGTGCGCCATGGGCCCGCGCGCAAGGTACCCGATCACCTGAGGGATCGCCACCGCCCCGGCTCGGAGAGCTACGGCGCCTACAAGTACCCGCACAGCTATCCCGCCGGCTGGGTAGAGCAGCAGTACCTGCCCGACGGCCTTGCCCGTGGCGCCTTCTACCAGCCAGGCGTCCGCGGCTGGGAGGCCTACCGATCCGACGCCGCCGCCCGGGACCACGCCGACTCGCAGTCCTAGGCCGGCGTCCGCCGGGGCGGGCGGGGGCGTCCTGCCGCGTGTCCGGGAACGTGATCGGGCCGCCTGCAGCGCCTTCTCCCGCAGGCGCTGTCGCGTGTGCTCGGTAGGCGACGGGCGCCCTGGCGCGCGCCGCCAGGTAACGGGGAGGCATCGGGGGAATCCTCGGCGCGTAAAAGCATGAGGGCCCTGTATAGAATGGGTCTCTGAAGACCGCGAAGTGCTATAGTTTAGCTTTCAAGTCAACGAGGAGGCTGACATGGAATTGCTCAACATCGCCCTGCCCATCGTCTACGCGCTCGTCGGCGTTGCCCTGGTGTGGTTCATCGTCGAGCTGGTCATGACCGTGCGCACTGCGCGCAAGACGGTCAAGTCCGTCAAGCAGCAGATCGACCCCACGCTGGAGAGCGTCGGCAAGATCACCGCGTCGCTCGAGCCGGCCGTGGCCAACGTGAACAAGCTCACCGAGCAGCTGCAGCCCACCATCGAGCACGTGGAGAACATCACCGCCTCGCTCGAGCCCGTCTCCGCGAAGATCGACCCGCTCGTCGACCGCGTCTCGCTCACCGTGGACGCCGCCAACCTGGAGATCATGCGCGTGGACCAGATCCTGGAGGACGTCACCCAGATCACCGAGTCGGTGTCTAACACCCTCGACACGGTGGATACCGTCACCAATGCCCCGCTCGAGCTGGTGAACTCCGTCACCGACCGCGTGCGCTCCCGCTTCAAGCCGCGCTATGCCAGCAAGGAGTCCGAGCAGCTCGGTCAGACCGCCTCGTCCGGCAGCCATGCCGTGAGGGATTTCGTGGACGCCGCCTCTGACGCGGCCGGAGCCGCCGTATCCGAGCAGCGTGCCCGCATGCATGAGCGCAAAGAGGCTCGTGCGGCTCGCACCGAGGCCGCCCATGCCCGCGGGGAGTCGCTGTCCGATACCGCGGAGACCATGACCGACGCCATCGTCGACGCGGTTGACGCTGACACCACGCCGGCCGCCGGCACGGGCTACACCACCATCGCCGCCGAGGCCGATCAGCGCTAGCGGCTCGCCATGAAGCTCCCCGACCCCTCCAAGCCTGCGTCCAAGGCCTCCCGTCGCCTGTCGGTGATGGACACCATCACCCTGCCGGCGGTGGAGGAGGCCGTGGAGGCCTACGCCAAGGCTGACGGCTACGTGCATGCCCCGGGCCCCGAGGCCCAGGAGGCTGCGCGATCGGTGGAGGTCGCGGGGCGCGTGGCCGACGGGGCCGTGTCGCAAGAGTCGAAGCGCGCCGACAAGGCGCGCCGCCGCTTCCTCGACGTGTGGACGGGCGTGGGCGCCATCCTGCTCACGGCCGTCGTCGTCTACCTGCTCGGCATTCTCGCGGTGCCGGTGTCCATCGTCATCTGGACGGTGATCATCGTGTTCTGCCTGCGCGGCGTCGTCAACGGGCTTGAGCGCCGGGGCGTCAACCGCACGGTGGGCACGGCGCTCGCCTACGTGGCCATGGCGCTCGTGCTCGGGTTTTTCGCCTTCCTGCTGTTCTCGCCGATGTTCGGCCTGAACGCCCAGTTCGCCGACCTCATGTCGTCCATCCCCCAGTACGTGGAGGCGCTTTCCGCCTGGGGCAACGACCTCTACGCCCGCTACGCGCATGTCTTCGAGGACGCGACGGTCAGACACCTCATCGACGAGGTGCAGTCCAACCTCACCGCCTGGGCGTCCGCCGTGGCCCAGGGCAGCGCGTCGGGCCTCATCGGCGTGGGCACCGTCATAGCCAACGGGCTCATGGCCCTGGGCTTCGCGCTCGTCATCGCCTTCTGGGTGCTCATGGAGCTGCCGGCCATCGGACGGGAGTGCCGTCGCCTCCTGGGTGAGCGCCGCATCGAGGACGCCGAGTTCCTCCACTACACGTTCACCCGCGTCATGGGCGGCTACATCAAGGGAACGCTGCTCCAATGCGCCATCATCGGCATCGCCTGCGGCGTGCTGTTCGCGGTGCTCGAAATCCCCAACGCCGCGGCCCTCGGCGGCATCACGGGCGTGCTCAACATCATCCCCATCATCGGCCCGTGGCTCGGCGGCGCCGCGACGGCTGTCGTCGCCGTGTTCGTGAGCCCGCTGGCGGCCCTCATCGCGCTCGTGGGCACCATCCTCATCCAGCAGTTCGTCTACACGTTCATCTCGCCTAAGATCATGTCGAACTCGGTCGACGTGCACCCGGCGCTCACCCTCATGGCCCTCATGGTGGGCTCGGCGCTCGGCGGCGCCATGAGCGGCCTGCTCGGCTCGCTCGTGGGCATGCTCGCCTCCATCCCCGCGGTCGCGGTCATGAAGTCGGTGTTCGTCTACTACTTCGAGAAGCGCACCGGCCGCCGCGTGGTGGCCGAAGACGGCGTCTTCTTCAAGGGCACCACGTCTGAGACGAGCGACAACGCCCCCGATCCCATGGCTGATGCCGTATCGCCGCATCCAGACTCCACGGCCGCCATGGAGCGCATCGAGCTGGCCCGCGCCGCGGGCCGTCGTGGCCCGTTCGCCGGCTGGAGCCTGGCTCCCTCGGCGAAGAAGGGCAAGGCTGCGAAGGCGGGCAAGGACAAGAAGCCGCCCTCCAAGGGAAAGCACGGCTAGCGGCACCTTGCGCGCCGACGCATGGCTGCCCGACGCCCGGATGCCGGGCTACGATCCCGCTTGGCGCCAACGTGGCGGGCGCTTGCGCCTGCTCAGCATGTCAGCGGATCGTGTTTCCCCGCCGCCCGGCCGTCTCCTGGGCGCCTTCCGTACTATAATGTTCCGTCAGCGTGTCCGCCCTGGCGGCGCGTCGTCACGGGAAAGCGGGCTGACAGCCCTCGCCATAGACAGAAAGAGCAACCCATGGAATTCATGACAACCGCCGAGATCCGCGAGAAGTACCTCAGCTACTTCGAGGACAAGGGCTGCAAGCGCATGCCGTCGTCCTCCCTCATCCCCGACGACCCGTCGCTTCTGCTCACGAGCGCCGGCATGGTGCAGTTCAAGCCCTACTTCCTCCAGCAGAAGCAGCTCGAGGAGCCCTACATCGGCACCACCACCGTGCAGAAGTGCGTGCGCACCAACGACATCGACATCATCGGCACCACCGGCCGTCACCTGAGCTTCTTCGAGATGCTCGGCAACTTCTCCTTCGGAAAGTACTTCAAGAAGGAGATGTGCGCCTGGGCCTACGACTTCTCCGTCAACGTCCTGGGCCTGCCGGCCGAGCGCCTGTACTTCACCGTGTTCGAGGACGATGACGAGACCATCGAGATCTGGAAGGATCTCGGCGTGCCCGAGGATCACATCTCGCGCCTCGGCGAGGACGACAACTTCTGGCGCGCCGGCCCCACCGGCCCCTGCGGCCCGTGCTCGGAGATTTACTTCGACCAGGGCCCCGAGTTCGGCTGCGGCAGCCCCGACTGCGCCCCGGGCTGCGACTGCGACCGCTTCCTCGAGTACTGGAACTGCGTGTTCACCCAGTACGACGGCCAGGAGGACGGCACGCTTCTTCCCCTGCCCAAGAAGAACATCGACACGGGCATGGGCCTCGAGCGCATGGCCGCCATCATGCAGGG
>CANSQW010000109.1 GCA_947649215.1 uncultured bacterium
ATACCCCTTTTGCCCTTTTTTTGGTGGGTTGGTTTATTTTATAACTTCCATGCACATGCCCGGCGCCATGCAGTTGGCCGTTCCCCAACGGAGCCCCGAGACCGGCTCCCCCGCGATGCGCCCGCTCACATCCCCCATCATGGCCAGCACCGTGGGCACGAAGGTAAACGCCGCCAGGGCAAGCGCACCCACCATCGCCGCCGCAAACGCGAGCGCCGTGCGCGCCACGCCCCGCCAGCCGAACCCCGGCTCGTCCACGCAACGCAGAAAGCACTCGAACACGGCATAGCAGCACAAAAACAGGATGGTCATGTAGCCGGTGTACCAGCACACGATGATCGAAGCCGCCGTCGCCCCCACGAGCAGCCGCCAGCGCCCCTCGCGCACGAGCGCCCACGCGCCCAGGGCCATGAGCGGCAGCAGGATGAGCGCGTCGAGCCATAGCGGGTTGCGCAGCTGGGTGGCCGTCCACGACGACCACGTGAACGCGAGCGCGAGCGCGAGCGCCGCCCCGCGGCTAAGCCCGAAGCGCCGCCGCAAAAACCACGTCATGGCCAGCTGCACGCATCCCAGCTTGAGCGCCGTGATCACCCAGACGAACAGCGTCACGTCCTCCACGGGAAACGCGACCACCAGCAAGTTGAAGGGACTCGCCAGGTAATAGCTGTACAGCCCCCAGGTGTTCGATCCGAGCGCCTGGGCCGTCGAGTAGAACAGCGACTCATCGCCCAAGAGCACCGCGCGAAACCACGTGAAGAAGTCGACGTACTGGTAGAGCAGGTCCTCGGTCAGAAACGAGGCCGCCCCGAAGGGATACACCCCGCCCCACCAGCTCACCGCCGCGAGCATGAGCACCGGCAGCGCGAAGCCGAGCACACCCCAGCCCGCGGCCGCCGCGACGCGACGCAGCCTAGCAGCCCCCGTCATCGCTGCGCTCCCGCACCAGGTAGAGGGGCCTTCCCTTCGTCTCCAGATAGGTCTTGGCCAGGTACTGCCCGATGATGCCCAGGCAGGCCAGCTGCAGTCCTCCGACGAACAGCACGATGCACGCAAGCGACGGCCAGCCAGCCACCGGATCGCCGAACAAAAGCGTCCGCACAACGATGACCAGGGCAAACACCAGTGAGAAGAAGCAGAGCGCCACGCCGATGAGCGAGGCGGCCGAAAGCGGCGCGGTGGAGAACGCCACGATCCCCTCAAGCGAGTAGCGGAACAGCCCCCAGAAGCTCCACTTCGTCTCGCCGGCCACGCGCTCGACGTTCTCGAACGGCAGCCAGCGGGTCTTGTAGCCCACCCAGCCGTAGATGCCCTTCGAGAAGCGGTTGTACTCCCCCAGCTCCAGGATGCCGTCCACCATGCGCCGGCGCATAAGGCGATAGTCGCGCGCGCCATCCACGATGTCGGCGTCCGAGAGCTGGTTGATGATACGGTAGAAGGCCCGCGCGCAGAAGGACCGCACCGCCGGCTCTCCCGCCCGGTCGACCCGGCGCGTCGCCACGTTGTCGTAGTCCTCCTCGACCAGAATGCGGTACATCTCCGGCAGCAGCGCGGGGGGATCCTGCAGATCGGCGTCGAGGGTGGCCACATAGTCGCCGCGCGCCTCGCGCAGGCCCGCCAGCAACGCGGCCTCCTTGCCGAAGTTGCGCGAGAACGACACCCAGCGCACCACCGCGCGCCCCTCGCCCGCAGCGGCCAGCGCCCGCACCGCCTCGAGCGTCCCGTCAGTCGACCCGTCGTCCACGAAGACGAGCTCGAAGGTCACGTCGGCATGCTCGGCGCGCATCGCATCGGCCGCCCGCATCGCCTCCTCAAAGAAGGCGGGCAGGCTCTCTTCCTCGTTATAGCAGGGCACGACCAGGGAAATCAGGGGCATCGATGTGTCTTTCGCTCGTCTTTCGCCTCGAAGGCACCAAGGCCTTCGTCGAATTGCTCTATTGTATAGTGCCGCGGCGGAGAATACGCCGCCTGGTAGAGTATAATGCTTGTTTCGTCATAGACGTGCGACCTCGGCCGCTCAACGACAGGAGAACATCTTCATGGACTGGTTGGAATGCGGCGTGCTCTTCACGGTCGCCCTGATTGCAACCATCGCCCTCACCCCCCTGGCCAAGCTCCTCGCCGTGCGCCTTGACGCCATCGACTATCCCAGCTCCCGCCGCGTGAACAACCGCCCCATCCCCCGCCTCGGCGGCGTGGCCATCCTCGGCGGGCTCATCGTCTGCGTCCTTGTGGTATTCGCCGGCATGCGCTGGGCTGGCTGGCGCTCGCCCTTCGTGTCCTACCCGGGCATGCCCGTCAACTACCCGGTCATGCTCGTCGGCGTGCTCTTCATGTTCGCCGTGGGGTTCGTCGACGACGTCATGAGCCTTCGCCCGCGCATCAAACTCGCGGGCCAGGTCATCGCCGCCACCATCGTGGCCTGCTCGGGCCTTCTGCTCTCGAGCATCCACAACCCCTTCGGCGCCGGCTACATCGAGTTCGGCCCCCTCGCCTACCCGCTTACCATCTTCTACCTGGTGGCCTTCGCGAACATCATCAACCTCATCGACGGGCTCGACGGGCTCGCGGCGGGCATCTGCGCCATCAGCGCCTCCACCATCTTCGTCTTCGCCATCATCACGCACCGCTACGACGCGGCCGTCTTCAGCATCGCGCTCGCCGGCGCGTGCGTCGGCTTTTTGCGCTACAACTTCCACCCGGCGTCCATCTTCATGGGCGACTCGGGCGCGCTCACCCTCGGGTTCGCCCTCGGCATCGTCTCGCTCATGGCCATCGCCCGCTCGGCGCTGTTCGTCTCGCTGCTCGTGCCGGTGCTGGCCGCCGGCATCCCCGTCCTCGACACGGCCTTCGCCATCATCCGCCGCGTGCGGGCCCACAAGCCCATCGACGCGGCCGACAAGGGGCACATCCACCACCGCCTGCTCCAAGCCGGCTTCAGCCAGCGCAAGACCGTTCTCATCATGTGGGGCTGGACGCTCATCCTCGCCCTCAGCGGCATCTTCATCACCGAGACCACGGGGCTCATGCGCATCCCGTTCCTCGCCATCATCCTCGGGGTCACCCTCTACATGGTGCTCAAGCTGCGCCTGCTCGACCCGGTGCTGCTGCACCACTACCACCCGCGCGGCCGCAAGGACTACCTCCCCGACCAGATCGCCTCACGGCGCGCCGAGGAGGCCTCGCGCGACGACGAGCGCCCCGGCCGCAACGGGCGCTAGCGCCGCCTCAGGCCCCGCAGCGCCACCCGAGCGCGGTAAGCCGCCACGCCAAGCGGAAACGCCGCATAGCCCGTCTTCCGGATGAGCCAGATGCTCCTCTTCCCCACCGCGTCGTAGACGCCGCGCTGCTCGGCGCGAAGGCGCCGGTCGAACGCGCGCATCTCAGCGAAGGAGCCCCCTCCCAGCCCGCGCGCCAGGTAGATCTGGTACTGGTTCTGCACGAAGTAGGCGATGGCCCGGTCAAGGTAGGCCCGATGCCCCGCATCTGCCTCCGCCTGCCCGTCACGAAGCGCGAAGAGCGACTCGAGGATACGCTCGTGCTCGGCGCGACGCGCCACGAGCGAGGTGATGTCCACGCTCTGCCCCGCGCGTCCCAGGCGGTACTGGTACACCACGCTGTCGTCATAGCGAACCGTCTGGCAGAACGGCAGGGGGAAGATGGCGAACTGCGCGTCCTCGTAGAAGCACCCCTCGGCGAACCGGACGCCGTTGTCGCGCAGGACGCTCGTGCGGTAGGTGAGCGAGTGGATCTTCATGATCTCCTCGCCCGCCACCACCTCAAAGCCGCAGACGCGCCCGTAATGCGACGGATCGGCGGCGGCATGGCGATGGTCGAGCAGCCGATAGCTGCCGTCCTCGATGCAGTGGTAGTCGGAAGCCACCGCATCGGCATCCTCCAGCGCCAGCACCTCGATGAGCCGCGCGAGGGCGACACCGTCCACCCAGTCATCCCCATCGACCACCTTCACGTAGGCGCCACGCGCCTCGTCGACGCCGAAGTTGATGACCGAGCCGTGCCCGCCGTTCTCCTTATGGAATACGCGGAAGAGGTCGGGATGCTGGAACCGGTAGCGCTGGGCAATCTCAAGCGAGCCGTCCGTGGCGCCGTCATCGATGACGAGCACCTCGAGCTCCTCACGCGCCGGGCATTCGACGAAGCTCCCCAGGCACTGGTCGAGGTAGCGCTCCACGTTGTAGGCGGGAACGATGACCGTGAGCAGCTTGCCCATGCCCCTAGCCCTTTCTCCGCAGGATCTTGTAGAACAGCTTGCGCAGCGAGCGCGGCGCATACACCATGGCCGCCGTCGCCGCGCACGCCTTGAGGTGCTCGCGTCCGTTGAGAAGGCCCCACTCCCGCTGCATGCGGCGAAGCTCCAGGTAGCGATGGCCGTAGTCGTCTCCGCCGCGCCGGTCGTAGAAGCCGCTGTCGCAACGGGCGCGCACCAGCACATCGGGAATGTTGTCGAGCACGTAGCCGGCCGCCAAGACACGGCTCCACAGCTCATAGTCCTCAAGCCCCGGAAAATGGCGGTAGTTTCCCGCGCCCAGGATGGCCTCGCGCCGCATCATCACGGTCATGTGGTTCACCGGACAGCGGAACTTGGCATACTCCCGCAGCGCCGATCCGCCGGGAATGGTCTTGGTGCCCTTCACGACATCCCCATCGAACTCCTCGATGGCACCCCCCAGAACCGACACCTCCGGATGTTCCCGAAGGAAGGCAGCCTCGGTAGCCAGGCGCTCGGGAAGCGCGATGTCGTCGGCGTCCATGCGGGCAATGAGCGGACACGAGCACAGGATGACTCCTGCCGCCAACGCGCGTCCCAGCTGGACGTTCTCGGAGAACCGCCCGATGACCAGGCGCGGCGCGGCATCCGAGCCACCCTCGCATCCCGCCGACGCGGCCGCAGCCGCGCGCTTGCCCTCTATCGTCGAGCGATCATCCCCCGGCTCCAGCGGAACCACCAGCACCCGCTCGTCCGCGTAGGCGTCGATAACGTCCCGATGGGCCGCGCCGAGGGGCCCGTCCTCCATGAGAACGATCTCGTCAGCCGGAAGGGTCTGCGCCGCGATGCTCTCCAAGGCAACGCCGAGGTGCTCAGCGTTCGCGCCCCCATACACCGATATGAGAACCGAGATGCCCATGGAGCCGCAGCCTCCCTCCTCCCAGATGCGAAAAGATAGCCCTGATTAGGCTTTTCTTCATTCTAGTACAGGAGCACCCGAAGGGGCGGGCAGGGCCGTCGCCCCACCAAAGCCCCAGAAAAAGCAAAAGACCAGCCGAAGCTGGTCTCACATACGAGGAAGCACCCCACATGAGCGGAACGCCCTATCCTCCCACGGGCTAACCCGCAGTA
>CANSQW010000110.1 GCA_947649215.1 uncultured bacterium
CTTTTTTCGTTTTCCCAGGTGAAATGCCGAGTTTTGCCCTCATGTATTGCTCGTCTGAAGAAACGTGCCTGAATAATAATTCCACCGCTGCGCCCCCTTGGTTTGCTGGTATGTTGCGTCGCGCCTGAAGCGGGCCCCGCGGGGGCTCGTGCGGATAGGGAAGGATCGAGACGAGGAAAGGAGCATGCCCATGTCACTGTCACGCCGCGGGTTCTTCAAGGCCGCGGGCGCTGCGGTCGCGGCGACCATGGCCTATGAGGTCACGGCTGCCTCACCCGCCCTGGCCGTCGAGGCGTCGAGGGACTGGAAGCTCGTCAACACCGAGGAGTACACCAACATCTGCTGCTACTGCGCCGGCGGATGCGGCTCGCTCTGCTCGGTGCGCGACGGCGAGCTCGTCAACCTGGAGGGTGACCCGGATCACCCCATCAACGAGGGCGGCCTCTGCCCGAAGGGCGCGGCCATGTTCCAGCTGCGCAACGTGGTGAACCCCCAGACCGGCGCCATCGAGAAGAACGCCGACCGCGTCACCAAGCCGATGGTGCGCCGCCCCGGCGCCGCCGACTGGGAGCCCATCTCCTGGGCCGACGCCGTCAAGGAGATCGCCCGCAAGGTGAAGGAGACGCGCGACGCCACCTTCGTCGAGGTGGAGGACGGCCTTGTCGTCAACCGCTGCGAGGGCATCGCGAGCCTCGGCGGATCCCAGCAGAACTCCGAGGAGGAGTACCTCATCCTCAAGATGATGCGCTCGCTCGGCCTGGTTGCCATCGACAACCAGGCGCGTGTTTGACACAGCCCCACCGTCGCCGGTCTGGCGGCATCATTCGGTCGCGGCTCCATGACGAGCCACTGGTGCGACTTCCAAAACGCCGACGTCATCCTCCACTGCGGCTCCAACTCCGCCGAGAACCACCCCGTGAGCGCCAAGTGGCTCAACCGGGCCCACGAGCGCGGCGCGAAGTGGATCGTCGTCGATCCCCGCTACACCCGCACCGCGGAGCTGGCGGACATCTACTGCCCCATCCGCTCGGGCACTGACATCGCCTTCTACGGCGGCCTGTGCAACTACATCATCGAGCACGACCTGTGGCAGCACGACTACGTCCTCAACTACACCAACGCCTCGTACCTGCTCGATCCCGACTACGGGTTCGACCCGGCCACGGGCCTCTACTCCGGCTTCGACGCCGACAGCGCCACCTACTCCAACCGCACCTGGCACTACCAGGTGGAGAGCGAGTCGCACTGGGACACCGCCCCGGGCGCGCCGTATGCGTGGGCCGCGGCCCCCGGCGTGCCGGCCTTCACCCCGCCGGCCGTGGAGCATCCCAAGCGCGACATGACGCTTCAAGACCCGCTGTGCGTCTGGCAGCAGTTCAAGAAGCACTACTCCCGCTACGACCTGGACACCGTGTGCGCCATCTGCGGCATGGACAAGGAGACCCTCGAGCTGGTCTACGCCACCTACGCCGCCTCGGGCGCGCCTGACAAGTCGGGCACCATCCTCTACGCCCTCGGGCAGACCCAGCACACCTACGGCGCCCAGAACACCCGCGCCATGTGCATCGTCCAGCTGCTGCTGGGCAACATCGGCATGGCCGGCGGCGGCGTGAACGCGCTGCGCGGCGAGCCCAACGTCCAGGGCGCCACCGACATGGGCATGATGGTCAACGAGCACCCGGCCTACCTCAAGTGGCCCAACACCACCGACCGCAAGAGCCTGCGCGCCTGGATGGAGAGCCAGACCTACGCGGACGGCTACTACACCAACAAGCCCAAGTTCCTCGTCTCCAGCCTCAAGGAGTGGTGGGGCGAGCATGCCACGGTGGACAACGACTACGGCTACGACTGGTGGCCCAAGGTGCACCAGGGCGGCCTGACCGACACCATCATCCCGTCGTTCGAGATGATGGAGCAGGGCAAGATCCGCGGCTACTTCAACTGGGGCATGAACCCCGCCAACTCGGCACCCAACACGGCCAACGTGCGCCAGTGCATGAGCAACCTCGACTGGCTCGTGGTGGTGGACCAGGTGGCCACCGAGTCCGCCACGTTCTGGAAGGCCCCCGATATGGACCCGGCCTCCATCGACACCACCGTGTTCTTCCTGCCCTGCGCGCTCATCTTCGAGAAGCCGGGCCTCATCCTGAACTCAGGCCGCTGGATCCAGTACCGCCACCAGGCCGTGGAGCCGTGGGACGAGGCGAAGCCCGACTACGAGATCTGCGATATGCTCTGGCGCGAGATCCGCGACCTCTACGAGCGCGAGGGCGGCGCCAACCCGGCCCCGGTCCTCAACGCCAAGTGGGACTACTACGTGGACGGCAAGATCGACCCGCGCGCGGTGGCGTGGGCCCTCAACGGCTACCGCATCGCCGGCACCGACTTCGCCCAGGCCCAGGTGGATCTCTGCTCCGGCTACGGCGAGCTGGCCGCCGACGGCTCCACCGCCTGCGCCATGTGGATCTACACCGGCTTCTGGGCCAACGCCGAGGCCCCGCTCGACCCCGAGAAGCAGGCGTGCTGCCGCCGCGGCCATGAGGACCCGAGCGGCCTGGGGCTGTACTCCGACTGGGCCTTCAGCTGGCCGTCCAACCGCCGCATCCTCTACAACCGCGCCTCGGCCGACCCCGAGGGCCGCCCGTGGAGCGACGAGAAGGTGCTCGTGGAGTGGACGGGCGAGGCCTGGAAGACCTTCGACCAGCCCGACTTCGTGGCCGCGAGCAACGGCGTGCCCGTGCCGCCCAACGACAACGCCTTCTTCATGCTGTGGGAGCAGAACGCCCGCCTGGAGAGCTACGCCATGGAGGACGGCCCGCTGCCCGAGCACTACGAGCCCTTCGAGTCGCCGACGGACGTGAACCCGCTCAACGGCGCCTTCAGCTCGCCGTGCATCCGCTTCGCCGACTTCGCGTCCACCAAGAAGGGCACGAACGAGGAGTACCCCATCGCCGCCACCACCTACTCGGTGGTCGAGCACTGGCAGACCGGCGGCCAGACCCGCATGTGCCCCGCGCTCATCGAGGCCATGCCCACCCAGTTCATCGAGCTGTCGCCCGAGCTCGCCGCCGAGAAGGGCATCAAGGCCGGCGACAAGGTGCGCGTGTGGAACAACCGCGGCTCGGCCGTGGTGGACTGCGTCATCACGCACCGCTTCAAGCCGATGACGGTCAACGGCAAGCTGACGCACCTCGTGGGCATGACGCACCACTTCGGCTGGGCCGGCGCCTACGCCACCTCCGAGAGCATGGTGAACGACCTCACCCCGAACGTGGGCGACCCGAACACCCAGGTGCCGGAGTACAAGGCGTTCCTCGTCGACATCGAGAAGGCATAGGGGAGGGAACATGGCTGAGAAAGCGATTCTGTTCGACACGTCCAAGTGCAGCGGCTGCAAGGGCTGCCAGGCGGCCTGCAAGAGCTGGAACAACCTGCCCTCGCCCACGGCCCTCAACGCCGACGCGCCCTCGTTCACCGGCACCTACCAGAACCCGCCGGACCTGAACGGCATGACGCGCCTCATCATGACGTTCGCCGAGGAGCAGGGCGGCCCCAAGGGCATCAAGTGGGCCTTCGGGCGGCGTGCCTGCCAGCACTGCGCCGATGCGCCCTGCGTCACCATCTGCCCGGCCGGCGCCCTCTTCGTCGACGAGGCCACGGGCCTGGTGACCACCGACGACGCCAAGTGCATCAGCTGCCGCTACTGCGCCTCGGCGTGCCCCTTCGACGTGCCCCGCTACGCCGGGGAGCGCGGCGTCATCAACAAGTGCACCGGCTGCGTGGACCGCGTGGCCAACGGCATGGCGCCCGCCTGCGTGACCACCTGCCAGCCCGGCGCGCTCAGCTTCGGCGACCGTGACGAGATGGTGGCCCTGGCCGAGGAGCGCGCGGCCGTCCTGCGCGAGCGCGGCTTCGAAGACGCCGTGGCCTACGGCGTCGACGAGGTGGGCGGCCTCCACGTGATCCAGGTGCTCAAGTACGGCACGGCGGCCCACGGCCAGGTGGTCGACCCCGCCGTCAACCCGGCGGTCGCCCTGACCCAGATCATGAAGCCGGTCACCGGCGCGGTGACGGGCCTCACGGTGGCGGGCCTGGCGGCCATGTTCGCCCTGGGCGTCGGCTACAAGCGCGACAAGCGCGTCTACAACGTGGAGACCGGCGACACGCTGGACGTCGAGACCCACGAGGTCCTCAAGCACGGCGACGGCCAGGACACCGAGTCGATCAAGGAGCACATCCTGGAGAATCTTCCGCGGAGGAAGGGAGGCGACCATGAGTAACGAGGCGTACGTCCCCACGGCCGCGAAGGCTCAGGCGGATGAGGAGTACCTGCGCGCGCGGGCGGCGTCCGGCAAGGAGCGCTTCATCAAGCGCCACTCGCTCCAGGCGCGCATCACCCACGGCGTCACCATCACGTGCTGCCTGTGGCTGTGCGTGAGCGGCCTGTTCGTGTTCGTCCCGGCGCTCGCCCAGCTGGCCGGGCCGGACGTGGTGTTCGCCCTGCGCATGTCCCACCGCGTCATCGGCATCGCCTTCATCGCGGTGCCGCTCATAAGCGCGATCATGGCTCCCAAGGGCGTCAAGCACGTCTTCAAGAACCTGTTCGCCGCGTGGGACTCCGATGACCGGAAGTGGATGATCCTGTTCTTCCCCTACCTGTTCATGGCCAAGTGGATCCACATGCCCGACCAGCACGAGCTGAAGAGCGGCCAGCGCTTCGCCGACGGCATGCTGTGGTTCTCCGGCGCGCTCATGGCGGTGACGGGCGTCGTGCTGCTGGTGGGCTCCACCGTGGCGAGCTTCCCGGCGGTCTATGCTGTGACGCTGCTGCTGCACGACATCGGGTTCTTCCTGATCTGCGTGTTCGGCCTGGCGCATATCTTCCTGGGCGCCGGCATCTTCCAGCCCTACCGGGGCAGCGCGCGCCTCATGTTCGGCGACGGCATGGTGTCGGAGTCCGACGCGCTCTACCACTGGGGCCACTGGGCCCGCGAGGAGCTGGAGAGCGGCAAGAACGTCGTGGAGAAGTAGTCCCTTCGCGGGACGCGGGTCCCTCGGGCGCCCGTGTTCCGCGGCTTTCCGGGCGGTTCGGCGGGTCTGGCACCGCTTGGCCTGGGCGGCTGCCCGCGCCCTGCTGACGAAGGCGGGGCGCCGGCCCGCCGGCCCACCCGGGAAGCCGCGGGCCCTCCCTCTTCGCGCACCCCTCATGATAGGAAGGTGATGACCGAATGAACCTGAACCTCATCGACGCCGCCATCCGCGGCTACGGGGCCTCGCTCGACGGGGCCGACCAGGAGCGCCTCGCGTTCTTCCGCGTGGTGTGGGGC
>CANSQW010000111.1 GCA_947649215.1 uncultured bacterium
GGCAACGAGCTGACCTCGTCCCATGAGGTCGTCTCGGTGCTGCGCGTCGTCCTCGATGCAGCGTGCCGCCACGGGGAGACCGTGCTGCTCATCGACGATATCCACTACGCGGATTCCTCGTCCCTCAAAGCGCTCAAGCACCTCTACGCCCAGCAGTCCTTCTGCGCCCCACGCGTCATCGCCACGATGCGACCCTCGCTGGCCGGCCCCGAGCTGTTGGCGTTCCTCAACGATATGCAGCGGGCCGACCCCACGACTATCCTGGAACTGGGCAAGCTGACTAACGAGAGCATGAGCAGCCTGTTGTCCTACTACTATCCCGACATCGATCAGGCCACCGCGGCGAAGCTCATCGCCCTGGCCGACGGAAACCCCTACTGGCTCAAGTGCATCATGCAAGGTCTCGATGACGGATACACCGAGTTCTCAGGCGCCAATTCCCTCTTGAACCTGTTCAACCGCTCGGTGCGGGCACTCAGCGATCCGGCCCGACGCGCCGTGTCGCTGTTGGCGCTTCAGGGCGGACGCTGCGATTTCGAGCTCTTCTCGCTGTGGTGCGGGGAATCGTACCCTTCCCCCGCGATATTCAACGAGCTGGCCGCGGCGCGCCTCGTCTCGCGCAACGATCTGGGGCAGGTGCTCATCGCCCATTCCAAGATTCTGGACTTCATCGTGGAGAGTCTCAATCCCGGCCAACACGCTACTATGCAGCTCGAATACGAACTGGCCTGCTCGCTGGCCGCCTACTACAACGGCGCGGGTTCGGCGGCCCTCAATATCGCCGATCATTTCATGAAGAGCGGGCATCCCGAGACATCGCTGCCCTACGCCATCGCGGCGGCCAACCACCTTGTGCACGTCGATGACATCACCGGCGCCATACGCCACTACAAGATCGCCTATCGCTACGCCGAGCAGGAGGAGAAGCTGCGCATCGCCCTCATCCTGATCAAATGCTATCTGGACACCGGGCAGCTCTACGAGATGAACCTGTACGCCCAAAACGCTCTGGACTACGCCACCGAGCACGGTTTCGAACCCTACATTCTGGCCCTGAGCGCCACCCTCGCTCTCACCCAAGTGCCCGAGTACCACGAGCTGCGCACCTACATCTACCCCAGTTACCGGGTCGATCTCGATCCGACGATTCTCGAACGGCTGCTTCGGGCCAAGACCCTCCTGCGTCCCACCGACGACAATCGCTGCCTTTCGACGTTCCTGTCCATCCTCATCGCCTCCTACGCCATTATGGACGGCAATGTGGAGGCGGCCAAGGACGAGCTGCGACTCACAGTGAGCGCCATGGTGGGCATACCCGAGAACATGCAGCGCTCCTACCTTCCGCTGCTGCACCTCCACAGCGTGGTACTGCTGATCACGGCTCTCAACCACAGCGACGACGACCAGCTGGCGAGCGCCATTCAGGCAGAGTACCATTTCTACGACGATGTGCCCCTCAGCGGCTTCGCGCTGCCCTTCATGGAGTCCCAGGCCCTAAGCGCCATTTTAGCCGGCCAGCAGGAAGAGGGCGTGACGCTCATGGAACGCGCCATAGCCTTGGCCCGAGAGATGGCGTCGTTCGGCCCGCTGACCATGGCCCTCCTCGTGCAGGCCATGCTCGTGCACGAGGAGAACCCGTTGCGATCCTACACTTTGAACCACGAGGCCTACGGCCTCGCGAAGAAACACAACCTGCGCTACTGCCTGGTACGCGCATTGATAGGCCTCACCAAAACAAGCCCATCACTCAAAGAGGCTCAAGCCTACTATTACGAGCTGGAAACGTTCTGCCGGACCATAGGCGACGAAGGACCTCTCCAAAAAGTGAATGAGAAAGGAATGAAGGAAACGTAAAGCCTACGCCGAGAGCGGTAACGCAAGAACCAGCGCACCAACTCTTACTCTCTCACGCCGATATCACGGGCCATCGATTCGATACGGCGAACGCGGTGGTACACAGCGCTCTTTGAAAGCGGCGGATTCGCCTTCTCGCCGAGCTCTTTCAGAGACGCCTCGGGATAGGTGACACGCAGGCGGATGAAGTCCTGCAGGGCCGGCGGCAGGTTCTCCATGCCGTAGTGCTCGACCACGGTGCGAATGGCGTAGATCTGCTCCACGGCGGCGTTGGAGGCCTTCTGCTGGTTGGCCATCTCGGCGTTGATCATGCGGTTCACGTCGTTGCGAACGCTCTTCACCACCCGCTCTTCTTCCATGGACAGCGCCGCCTGGTGGGCGCCGGTCCAAGCGAGGAACTCCAGGATGGACGCGCCGCTCTTCAAATACACCATGTACGAGCTGCGGCGCTGCATGATGCGGGCGGCGATCTCCTTGCGCGCCATCAGCTCCACGAGGCCCTCGGCCAGAGGCGCCGACTCCACGGTGATCTCGAAGTGGAAATCGCTCTTGGGATTCGAGATGAAGCCCGAGCCGAGGAAGGCCCCGCGCAGGTAGGCCGCCGCGCAGCAGGGCTTCGCCACCAGGGATTGCTTCACGCCCATCTCCAGGCCTCCCTCGGCCGAGAGCACCCCCATGTCGCGCAAAGCGTCGGCCAGATGGGGCTGGGCAGGCACCTCGATAAGGTAGTTCGGCGTCTTGTGCAGCACCGAACGGCGCATAGTGAGGTTCGTCCTCAACGAATAGATGCCGTGCAGAAGCCGCACGACGAGCCGCGCCGAGGCCGGCGCGTCCGTGGCGATCTCCACCCGGTAGCGGGCAGGTCCGCTCACGAAGAGCGTCCCCTCGATGCGCACCAGCGCCGCGAGCGTCGCCTTCTCGCACTGCGGACAGGCGGGCATGACCCGGGCCAGCTCGTCTTTCACCTCGGATGTGAACGACATAGCCTAGCTCCGGCGCGCCCGCGAGAGCTTGATGACGTTCTGGAATGCATCGCGCAGCGCGAAGGGCGAGTGCCACGTGGGCTGCTCGGCGTCCACCAGGTTGCGGCTGATGACGATGGGGCCGCGGGACTGGATGGCGAGCATATCGGCATAGGAGATGGAGATGGGACGCACCCCCTTGATGAGCTGGTCGTCATTCAAATCGCTCGTGGAGGCGTGCTCCAGCTCGGCCCCGGAGATGGCCGCGAAGCTGCCCGTGGCAGGGCTTTCGGCGCGCAAGGGCACCTTCGAGTGCACGAGCATGTAGTCGATGAGGCCTTCCATACCGTGGGCCGCCAGCGCCTCGAAGTGCTCGCGGGCCGTGAGCCCCCACGTCTCCCCCTGCACGTCGGCCAGGGCGCACACGAATAGCACGCGGCCCCGAGAGGCCCGTATGGCGTCGGTGACGCCGGGGACGAGCAGGTTCGGAATGATGGAAGTGAAAAGCGATCCGGGCCCCAGCACAATGAGATCGGCCTCGCGGATGGCCGTGAGCGCCGGCTCGTAGGGCGCGGGCGCACCGCCGGCCTCAGCGGAGAGCCACACGTTCGCCAGGGCGGTCTTGGAATGGCAGGCCACCGCCTGGCCGTCGAGGATGCGCCCGTCCTGGGTCTGCGCCGAGAGCACCACGTGGTCAAGTGTCGAGGGATAGACGTGGCCCTGGGCGTTCACCAGCCTCTCGCAGATAGCGATGGCTTCCGGGAACGAGCCGGTGGCATCCTCCAAAGCCGCCAGGAGCAGGTTGCCCAGGGCATGGTCGCGGGCCACGGCGAAACGATACTTGAGCGCCCGCACGAGGGGGTCGGACGGATCTTTGGCGAAAGCCACGAGGCACTTGCGGATATCCCCGGGCGGCGTCACGTCGGCCTCTTCGCGCAGAACGCCGGTGCTCCCGCCGTCGTCGGCCATGGCCACCACCGCGCTCGTCTGCACTCCCAGAGAGAGCAGGGTTCGGATGGAGACCGGCGCGCCGGTGCCGCCGCCGATGACCACCGCCTTGAGAGCCCGGGCGTCCTCGTCCAGGGGGCGCAGGTTCGGCAGAGCGCTGCGCAGTGCCGAGAACGCCGCCGTGGCCGCCGGGTCAACGCGGAAGGCCTCGGCGCTCTTCTTTACGCCCGCCACGATCTTAAGATTCCCTCGCGCCGCTGGCGCGCTCGTCAAGCACGTTGTCGCTTTCGCGCAGCACGTCTTTTCCGCGCTCGGCCAGGCGCAGGTCGCGATGGGCCACGCTCACCCGGTAGCCCTTCGACTTCAGATAGTCGCCCGTGGCCTCGGCGAGCGCCACGGAGCGGTGCTGGCCGCCGGTGCAGCCCACGGCGATGGCCAGCTGCTGCTTGCCCTCGGCCACGTATCCCGGCATCACCACGTCGAGCAGGGCCTCCCAGCGCTTGAGGAACTCCGTCGTCTCGTCGCGGAACATCACGAAGTCGCGCACGGGGGCGTCGAGCCCCGTGAGGGGGCGCAGCTCCGGATCGTAGTAGGGGTTCGGCAGGAAGCGCACGTCCATCACCAGGTCGGCGTCGAGCGGAGCGCCGTGCTTGAAGCCGAAGGAGTACACCGTCACCGCCAGGCCGCGGCGCTCGTTGCCCGTGGCGAACAGCGAGCGGATGGTAGTGCGCAGCTTCTGCGGCAGCATCTCGGTGGTGTCGATGACGTAGTCGGCCGCGTCACGCAGTTCCATGAGCAGCTGGCGCTCGCGCTGGATGCCCTGGCCGATGGTGGTGCCCTCCTCGCACATGGGATGGCGCCGGCGGCTCGACTTGTAGCGCGAGACGAGCTTCTCGTCGTCGGCGTCGAGGAACAGCACGCTGTACTCCACGCCGCGCGCGGACAGGTCGGCGAGCGCCGCGGCGAGGCTCCCGAAGAAGTCGCGGTTGCGCGCGTCGCACACGACGGCCAGGCGCCGGTCGGACACGCGGCCCTCCTCGCGCATGACGCCGTCGAGGTCGACGAGGCTGCCGATGAGGCTCGAGGGCAGGTTGTCCACGCAGAAGTAGCCGAGGTCCTCGAAGACGTGCATGGCCTCGGTGCGGCCCGCGCCGCTCATGCCGGTGACGATCACCAGGCGCGGCATGTTCTCAAGGTCGTGGAGCTCATCGCTCATGGAAAACCTCCGGTATCTCGTCGGGAAACGCCGCGCCGGGCGCGGCGGGCTGGTCGTCGGCGGCGGCCGCATCGGCGGGCGCGGCGTTGAGGGCGGCGTCGCTCGCCTCCTTCTGCACAGTATACTGCGCGAGCACGCGCACGACCTCCTCGGCCACCTCATCGGGGACGACGCGCGCCGCCTTCACCTCCTCGAGCGTGGCCGCCTTCAGGTTGCGGAACGACTTGAAGTGCTTGAGCAGCGCCTTCTTGCGCACCGGCCCCATGCCGGCCACCTCGTCTAAGATGCTCGCCGTCATGCCCTTGCCGCGCAGCTCGCGGTGGAAGGTGATGGCGA
>CANSQW010000112.1 GCA_947649215.1 uncultured bacterium
TCCCACGCCTCCCCCAGCAAGCGGCCCCCGCATCCCGGCGCGCCAGAATGTGTCACGAGAAACACTCACCCCGCCCCCCTCATAAAACGAAAAACGCCCCGCAACCCTTTCGAGTCGCGGGGCGCGCATCCAAAGCCAGCGGGCCAGCGGGCCGGGGGGGACGCTCAGCGCACCCCGGCCCTCAGCAGTCCTTAGCGGCCGCTGTGATCGAACGACTTGTTCGAGATGTTGGTGTCCTGGGCGCCGATGACGGTGGCGTTGTCCAGGTTCTTGATCTCGGCAGCCATGTCCTTCAGGAACTTGTCGGCCATGGTCATCGACAGGTCGGCGCGCGTCACGATGCGCTGGCAGGTGACGTCCTCCATGTTCGCCGGCAGCGGGTAGGCCGGGATCTGCCAGCCGTGCATGCGCAGACGGTCGTCCAGGTCGTACAGCGTCCAGCTCTTGCCGGCCGCGGGGTCGAGGCTCCAGCAGAGGATCGGGATCTCAGTGGCCTCCTCGTACATGATGAAAATGCCCATCTTCTTGATGCCCTCCACCAGGTGATGCGCCACGTCCATCGTGCGCTGCTGAATCTCCTTGGTGCCCTCGAAGCCGTTGCGCATGAACACGTAGTACTGGCCCACGATCTGCGACGCGGAGCGGCTGAAGTTGATGGCCATGGTGGCCTCCTGGCCGCCGAGGTAGCTCACCCAGAAGATCAGGTCCTCGGGCAGGGCCTCCTTGGAGCGCCACTCGATCCAGCCGATGCCGGGGTAGACCAGGCCGTACTTATGGCCGGACGTGGAGATGGACCACACGTTGGGCAGGCGGAAGTCCCACTCGAGGTCGGGCTCGATGAACGGAGCCACCATGCCGCCGGAAGCAGCGTCCACATGGATGCGGACGGGCATGTTGGTGGTCTTGTTGTACTCGGTCAGGGCAGCGTCGATGCCCTTCACGTCGTCGTAGCAGCCGGTGTAGGTGATGCCCAGGATGCAGACCACGGCGATGGTGTGGTCATCGACGTACTTCATGCACTGGTCAGGCGTCATGTACAGGTGCTCGGCGTCCATGGGGACCTCGCGCATCTCGATGTCCCAGTAGCGGCAGAACTTCTCCCAGCAGATCTGGTAGCCGCTCGTGATGACGAGGTTCGGGCGGTGCGACGAGTAGATGTCGATGCCCGCGGCCTTCGCAAGCGCCTTCCAGCGGAACAGCGCGGCCAGGCCGCCCAGCATGCAGGCCTCAGACGAGCCCACCGTGGAGGTGCCCATGGGCTGCTCGTTCTGATCGGCGTGCCACAGATCCTGGATGATGCGCACGCAGCGGTTCTCCAGGTCGGCCGTCATCGGGTACTCGTCCTTGTCGATGGCGTTCTTCTCGAGCGTGTCCTTCATCAGCTCGGTCGCCTCGGGCTCCATGTAGGTCTGCACGAAGGTGCAGAGGTTCTGGTGCGCGTTGCCCTCGGTGCCCAGGTACTCGCGGATGACCTCGCTCGCGATGCGCGGCTCGATGGGGTCGTGGTTCAGCTTGGTAGAGGGCATCTCCACGTCGGACGCGTATGAGCCGAAGATCGGGCTGGTGGTGCCGGTCTGGGCGTCCATCTCGGCAAGCTCCTCGGTCGAGACGAGCTTAACGTCTTTCTTAGTCATGAAAGGGTCTCCTTACCTTGGTTGCGGCGTCGCGGATCGAGGCGGCACTGCGTTGACGGGGAACAGTTATGGCCAGCGACGTGCGGGAAAGCTCGTCGCAGAGGCTCCTGAGGCGCCCGGGCCGGGCACTGCCAGCGGCCCGGGCGCAGGACGCGGGGCTAGCCCGCGGGGTGCGGCGCGTGGGTGCCGCCGTGATGCGTGGTCTTGGGCGTCGACGTGCCCGCCGGCTTCTTGGTGCCGTCCCAGTGGTGGCGCAGCCCGTAGATGACGAACGGGATGGCGACGGAGACGACCCAGCACACGATGAGCGTGATCACGTAGACGATGTTGGCCTGCGCAGAGAGCTCGCTCGACGGGAAGAACGAGATGATGAGGGCGAACAGGGTCACCGCAAGGCCGATGCCCGCCATGATGCACTTGCCCACCGTGCTCTTGCCGAACACGTTGAACACACGGGGCAGGTCCTTCTTCTTGAGGGCCAGGTTGAAGTAGCCCAGGAAGAAGAGCACGTAGCCCACCAGGTAGATGACGACGGTCAGGCCCACGGCGGTGAGGTAGGCCACCGATGAGCTGGAGCCGCCGGAGAGCGCCATCGAGCCGCAGAGCACCGCGTCCCAGATGGTGACGATGATGCCCTGGATGACGACGGTCTTCACGCTCACGCCGTGCTTGTTGGTCTTGGCGAACGTCTTGGGGAGGATTCCCTCGTCAGCCGTGGCGAGCAGGGCGCGCGACGGGCCGACGATCCAGGACGAGATCTCGGCGAGCACGCCAGCCGCCAGGAGGAACGCGATGACGTACACGAGCCAGCCCGCGTGGAAGTGGGCGTCGAAGATGGCCGCGAACGCCGCGATGACGCCGTCGCTCATGTTGCCCTCAAGCTGCTCAAGCGGGATGGTCAGGGCGACGGCCATGCCACCCAGGGTATCGAGCACAATGGTGAGCACGCACAGCACGATCATCACGAGCGGGTAGATCTTGCCGGGGTTCTTGAGCTCGTTGACATGCGAGGCCGAGGCCTCCACGCCGGCGAACGCCAGGATGAACGACGCGAAGATGACGAGCGTGCCGGTCTTGGTGAAGTCGGGCACGTAGCTGGCGGTGGCCAGGTCGATCTGGGAGATGCCACCCGTGGCCAGGTAGGCCACCAGGCCGATGAGCAGGACGACCGCGGGAATCAGCACGCCGCCGAAGAAGCCGATCTTGGCGATGCGCGCCGTCAGCTTCGTGCCTCCGAGCTGCGTGAGGGTCAGGCCCCACACGATGATGGCAACGCCGATGAACATGACGAGCGGATTGTCATACAAGGCGTCCCAGCCCACGATGAACGAGATGGCGGCCAGGACGAAGAACGCCATGGTCACGAACCCGACGGTGATCTGGAACCACTGGTAGAACAACGCCGCGAATCCCCAGCGCTTGCCCAGGGTGTTGCCCACCCAGGCGAAGATGCCGCCAGACTCCCATCCCTTCACGGTGGCCATCTCGGCCGCGCACAGCGCGACCGGGAGGAACCAGAAGACGCCTCCGAGAATGAGGAAGAAGATGAGGTGCATGCCGGAGGACGCAAAGTTCGGGTAGGCGTACACCGTCATCACCATGGACGCGGTGATGGCGAAGAAGCCGAAGAACCCGAGCGTCTTGAGCGGCGACGCGGAGCCGGCTGACGACGCGCTCGCCACAGGCGCTTTCTGAGATGCGCTCATACTCGCTCTCCTTTCGTTGCCTGGTGCGAGGAGGCATGCCCGCGGCACACGTCCCAACACAATCGATACGATGCCCAAAAGGTACCGCCTCAGGCGAATCGCTCCTGCTAGGAGCGTCATGCGTTACCTTCACCAGGGGCACGCGTTGCAAAGGCGTAATGCATGAGCCGATCGATCAGAAAAAGAGCAGGGCTAGACGCAAGAAGGGCCCTTCCGGAGAAGGGCCCTTCCTTGAGCACAGGGGAGCACAGGGGACAGTTCTATGTGTTAGAGAGTTAGCGGCGCGTTGCGTGGAGACGGCGCGAGGCAGCCAAGAGCGCGCCGGCGGAAGCAATGGCCACGACGGCGACGGAGACAAGGGCCGCCGGCAGCGCGTCGCCGGTCTGGGGAAGCTCGGACGCGGTCTTGGGCTCGCGGTCGTCGCCGTTCGCGCCGGAGTCGGCGGCAGGGGCGCCGGTACCCGCAGCGGGCGCCGGCTGCTCGGGGGCCGGAGAGGGCGCCGGCGTCGGCTGGGGCTGCTCGGGGTCGACGCCCTCGGCCTCCCCGGTGCCGGCCGAGCCGGAGCCGTCGGTGCCGGAGCCGTCCGCGTCAGTCTCGGGCTTCACCGGGTCAGAGCCGGCAGGGGGCGTGGCGCCGGCGTCGCCGCCCGTCGACGGCTTGTCGGTATCGCCGGACGCGGGGGGCACGGCGTCCCCCGCCGGCGGAACGATCTCGGGCACATCCGGATCGGCCGGGCCGTCCGCGGGAGGAGTCAAGTCGTCGGGCACGATCGTGTTGCCAGGCAGCGTCGTCAGCGCGGGCGTGTAGAAGACGTTGAGCACGTTGTCCTCCGGGTCGTCCTTCAGGCGGATGGACTCGGGGTAGGTGTCCAGGTAGATCATCTCCTCGAGCGGCGCGGCCACCTGGCTTCCCTCGATCTTCTGGTCGAAGCGCTGGTTGTCGATGGTGAACGACCCCATCTTCTCGATGGCGATGTCATCGGAGCCCACCATAGCGCCCGGCTGACCCTTCACCTTGTAGTAGTTCACCGTGCAGGAGTTGTCCATGGTCTTGAAGTAGACCAGCTCCACGTAGTTCTGGGACTCGTCGGAGGACACGACCGGCTTGGCAGGGTAGGCGTCGAAGAATACGTGGCCCTCGATGTCCTCGACGTAGTCGCGGGTGTCGAGCACCTGGCCCGCCTTGAGGCCGGTGACCACGCGCTTCTTCAGCAGGCGGATGCCGCTCGGGTGGCTGTAGTCCGGATCCTCGTAGCCCATGGGCTCGCAGTAGTAGAACGTCATGGTGTGGTCGGCGGCATCGTCCCCGTCGACGGGCGGCTCCGGACGCGTCTCGCCATCGACGAAGCGCGGCGGCGTCACGGTGCTGACGGCGTCGGGCGCAGGCGCGTCGGCGGGCGCGTCGGCAGCGCTCGCGTAGGAGCCCAGCGGGGCCAGCGCCAGGGCGAGGGCCATGGCGGCGATGACGAGCTTGCCCCGCACGCCGGGCAGCGGGCCGGCAGCGCGCGCATTGGTCTTCTTGTTCAAGGGATGCCTCCATCCGTTGTCTCTATCGTCGGGAGCGCCGTACGGCCGCAGCGGCCGACTGGCGCTTTCTTAAAGTCTAGCTAACTACTAGGTTTTATGGGTACAGTTGTACCAAAATCAGTACAGTAATTCAAGAGAAAGCCGGCGTCGACGCAGGCGGCTCCCCATTTCCCCATAAAGCGTCCATAGAAGTTAACCAGGGCATCGGGGCACATTACCGGGCGCCTGCAGGGACTAGCTGAGGTAGGTTCGCCTACATAAAAAGAGCAGGATGTTTCACGTGAAACATCCTGCTCGGCTAATCGGGCCAGCGCGCGCTCAGCCCGGAGGCGCTCCGCGGGGCGGGCGCGGGGTATGGGGCGCGGACGGACGCAGGGCGGACGGAACGCGGCGCCAGCGGCGGGAGCGGGCGCCAGCCCCGC
>CANSQW010000113.1 GCA_947649215.1 uncultured bacterium
CGCCTGCTCGGCGGCTCCTTCGAGGCCGGCCCGCGCGCCGGCGGCGGCTTCCGCGTGCAGGCTCGCATCCCGCTCGACCCGACCCATGAAGGAGGTTCCCATGGAGCCTAGCGACGACATCCGCGTCCTGGTGGTGGACGACCAAGACCTCGTGCGCAGCGGCTTCAAGGCCATCCTCTCGTCCTACGACGGGCTGTGTGTGGTGGGGGAGGCCCGCGACGGGGTCGAGGCCGTCCTGCGCGCCCAGGAGCTGCGGCCCGACGTGGTGCTCATGGACATCCGGATGCCGCAGAAGAGCGGCATCGAGGCTACGCGCGACATCACGGGCAACCCGCTGCTCGCCGGCACCCACGTGCTCGTGCTGACCACCTTCGACATCGACGAGTACGTATTCGACGCGTTGGCGGCCGGCGCGAGCGGCTTTCTGCTCAAGGACGCCGATCCCGACGACATCGCTGCCGCCATCCGCGTGGTGGCTGC
This sequence comes from uncultured bacterium, assembly GCA_947649215.1. Lineage (GTDB taxonomy): Bacteria > Actinomycetota > Coriobacteriia > Coriobacteriales > Eggerthellaceae > Enterorhabdus. The sequence goes on from CANSQW010000113.1 coordinate 481, forward strand.
GGGCGATGCGCTCATCCAGCCGTCGGTGATGCGCCGCCTCGTGGAGACGTTCGTGGCCGCGCGCCCGCGCGCCGGCTGGGGGACGGCTGAGCGCGGCGACGCCCTCCGCGCGGCCCTCGCTACGCTCACCGATCGCGAGCGCGAGATCCTCATGCTGGCCGCGCGGGGCCTCTCTAACGAGGAGATAGCGGATGACCTGGTCATATCGCCGGCCACGGTCAAGACGCACCTGGCGCGCGTCATGGCTAAGACCGACGCCCACGACCGTGCCCAACTCGTCGTGTTCGCCTACGAGAGCGGACTCATCGCGCCAAGCGCCCGCTAGCCCGCAGCGCAAATATGGCGACCTTCTGAAATCTCAGTGCGTCTCGCTGAGATTTCCTTCTGCCGCTTGCATTCTCCTTTGCCACTGCTATGATAGGCCCTTGTTTAGCACTCGTTAAACAAGAGTGCTAGCACTCCTTAAATCGGAGTGGTTAAATGAAGCACTGGACACGCGCTCCGAACAGCATCTCGAAAGGAAGGCAGATCATGAATTTGAAGCCCCTGGGCGATCGCGTCATCATCAAGCAGGACGAGGCCGAGGTCACCACGGCGTCGGGCCTGTACCTGGCCCATGATGCCAAGGAGAAGCCGCAGACCGGCATCGTTCTGGCCGTCGGCGAGGGCAAGCTGGACAAGGACGGCAAGCACCTCCCCATGCCTGTCAAGGAGGGCGACAAGGTCATCTACGGCAAATACGGTGGAACCGAGATCACGGTTGACGGCGAGGACGTGCTCATCCTCCGCGCCGACGACCTCTACGCCGTCATCGCCTAACCAGCCTGACGGCCTTTCGTGGCGGCCGCCTGCCCCGCCAAGCTCTTCGCCGGGCTCGCACGCAGCCGTAAGGCTGCTGAGCTCGCGCTGGCTCGGCCTTTCGGGGCCATGCGACTCACCACGAAAAGCCTGCCTCTCTTTATTGGAACCTATGAAAGGAAAGCTGAACCATGGCTAAGGAAATCAAGTTCGACTCCGACGCGCGCAGCGGCCTGGCCTCCGGCGTCAACAAGCTGGCCGCCGCCGTCAAGGTGACCCTCGGCCCCAAGGGCCGCTACGTGGCCCTCGAGAAGTCCTACGGCGCCCCCCTCATCACCAACGACGGCGTGACCGTCGCCAAGGAGGTCGACCTGGAGGATCCCATCGAGAACATGGGCGCCCAGCTCGTCCGCGAGGTCGCCGTCAAGACCAATGACGTCGCCGGCGACGGCACCACCACCGCCACGCTGCTGGCCGACGTCATCGTCAAGGAGGGCCTGAAGAACGTCACCGCCGGCGCTGACGCCCTCGGCATCCGCCGCGGTATCGAGAAGGCCACCGAGGTGGTCGTCGATGCCATCAAGGACGCCGCCACCCCCGTCTCCACCAAGGAGCAGATCGCCAACGTCGGCACCATCTCCGCCGGCGACGCGCAGATCGGTGAGAAGATCGCCGAGGCCATGGACGCCGTGGGCAAGGACGGCGCCATCTCCGTGGAGGAGTCCCAGACCTTCGGCCTGGAGATGGACATCGTCGAGGGCATGCAGTACGACCGCGGCTACATCTCCCCCTACATGGCCACCGACATGGAGAAGATGGAGGCGGTGCTCAAGGATCCCTTCATCCTGCTCACCGACCAGAAGGTCTCCAACATCCAGGACATGGTCCCGCTGCTGGAGGAGGTCATGAAGTCCGGCCGTCCGCTGTTCCTCGTCGCTGAGGACGTGGAGGGCGAGGCCCTGGCCACCATCCTGCTCAACAAGCTGCGCGGCACCTTCAACTGCGTGGCCGTCAAGGCCCCCGGCTTCGGCGACCGCCGCAAGCGCATCCTCGAGGACATGGCCGCCGTCACCGGCGCCCAGGTGGTGGACAAGGACTTCGGCATGACCATGGCCGACGCCACCATCGACATGCTCGGCACCGCCAAGACCGTCAAGGTGACCAAGGACACCATGCTCATCGTGGACGGCGCGGGCGACAAGAAGGCCATCGACGACCGCATCGCCCAGATCAAGGCCGAGCTGGAGCGCGTCGACTCCGACTTCGACCGCGAGAAGCTCCAGGAGCGCCTGGCCAAGCTCTCCGGCGGCGTGGCCGTGCTCAAGGTGGGCGCTGCCACCGAGTCCGAGCTCAAGGAGAAGAAGTCCCGCATCGAGGACGCCCTGCAGGCCACCCGCGCGGCCGTCGAGGAGGGCATCGTCGCCGGCGGCGGCGTGGCGCTCATCAACGCCATCCCCGCGCTGGAGGCGGTCGAGGGCGATGCTGAGGAGATGGTGGGCGTCGACATCATCCGCCGCGCCCTGGAGGCTCCGCTGCGTTGCATCGCCGAGAACGCCGGCTTCGAGGGCTCCGTCGAGGTCGCCGAGGTCAAGAAGGCGGCTGCCGGCTGGGGTCGCAACTACAAGACCGGCGAGCAGGGCGACATGATCGCCATGGGCGTCAACGACCCGGTGAAGGTCACCCGCACCGCGCTGCAGTCCGCGGCGTCCGTGGCCGGCCTCATCCTCATCACCGAGGCCACCATCAACGAGATCCCGGCCGAGGGCCCGGACCTGTCCGCCCTGGCCGGCGCCATGGGCGGTGGCGGCGGCATGTACTAAGCCGTCCCGCGCAAACCGCGCACGGCGTCTCGGCCCGTCGGCCGGCGCTGCGCTCAAGCTAGCTAACTCGGAAGGAGGCGACCCCTTGTGGGCCGCCTCCTTTGCGTTGGGGCGGGGCAGGGTGCCGTGGCCGGGTGCCGCCTGCGACGGATCGTTTGCCTGGGCGCACGAATGTTTCATGTGAAACACTCATGGTGGGGAAAGACGGGAGCCCGAGACGGGAGGCGCGCCTAGGTGGGTTCGCCGGGGGGGGGGCGAAGGCGGGAGTCGCGGAGAGTGAATGGGGAACGCTCTGCGACGCGAGGGAAACCGATGTGATGGCAGGGGGGGCAGTGAGCGGTTGTCGGCGAGGGAACGCTGCGTGTCGCGACGGCATCCCCAATGTGGGGGGGCGTCACGACGGGGGCCCGGCGCGGCTGGCGACGTTGCGTCGTGGGCGTGGCGGGGCGACGTCGCGCGGGGGCGTGAGCAGGCGCGGCGGGGGCGGATGACCGAGGTGGGCGGTTGGCTTATCATGGGTGGCTGATACTTGGCGGCAGCGGTCGCGCCTAGGGGGCCTGCGGGCCGCGGCGACGGGCGCGAGGGCGGATGAGGAGGATCCATGGGGGCGGTGCTGTGCGTGGGGATCGGCGGGTTTGTGGGGGCCGTGCTGCGCTATGGGATGGGGCTCGTGCCCTTCGACGGGGCGTTTCCCTGGGCGACGTTCGCCGTGAACCTGCTGGGTGCCGTGGCCATTGGCGCGCTGGCAGAGGTCGCCGGGCGCACGGAGGCGCTCTCGCCCGAGGCGCTGCTGTTCCTCAAGACGGGCGTGTGCGGCGGCTTCACCACGTTTTCGACGTTCTCGCTCGAAACCGTCGAGCTCTTGGAAGGCGGCCAGCTGGCCCTCGGCGCCGCCTACGCGGGCGCGAGCCTCGCGTGCTGTATCGCCGGCGTCCTGCTGGGGAAGGCCCTCGCCCGCACGGCCCTCGGCGCCCTCGGCCTGGCGGAATGATGCGCTAGATCCGGCGCGTCCGACTACGGCGGGCCGGCTGGGTGTGCGCTGCCGCATGCGGCGCGCGAAAAGCACGTACGAATGTTTCACGTGAAACAGTGCCGTGCGCAAAGGTGAATCGGGCATCCGTCCTCGCGCCGCGTTCCGGGCTTCCCCATAAAAGAGAAGGGAGCAGCTGCAGGTGGCTGCTCCCTTGTTTCGCGCCTTGGCGGGAGAGGGGCGGGGGACCCGGCTCCCTGGCGCTGTCGAATGGTCAGAGGAAGGGCGATCTCCCGAAGGCGGGGCCCGCGTCGCGCCGCAACGGCGCCGACGATAGCCGGGCTGCCCTCGTGAGTGGCGCGCCCATCGGGCTGATGCCCGGTGGCTGGCCGGCGAGGGCCCGAGTTTTGCCGGCGGGGCCTTCCTGCGGCTGCTCGGGAGATCGCGGTGGTGGGGTCTTCTCGAAGGGCGCTCCTTAGGCGTCAAGCAGGCCGATGCGCGGCGCAGGCCAATAGGTGAACACGGCTTTTCCCGTCACCGACTCGACGGGAATGCTGCCGAAGTAGCGCGAGTCCTGCGAGTTGGTGCGGTTGTCCCCCATGACCCACAGCTCGCCGTGGGGGATGACGTAGGGATAGCTCAGCTCCACGTTCCACGCGGGGTCGAGCGGGTAGGTGGGCTTGCCGCCGGTGTAGGGCTCGTCGATCGGCTGGCCGTCTACCAGCACGCGGCCGTCTGCCAGGTCGATGGTCTGGCCGCCGGTGGCCACGACGCGCTTGATGAGGATGCGGTCGGGTGCCGCGGGGTCGTGGAAGGTGATGATGTCTCCCGCCTCGGGCTCGTGCAGGTAGTAGCTGATGCGCTCGGAGTAGACGCGGTCGCCGATGAGGATGGTGCCCTCCATGGAGCCGGAGGGGATGGCGTAGGCCTGGAGAGCCAGCGGCATGATGCCCCAGTTGGCCACCGCGAACAGCAGGAGGAACGCGACGAGGCGCCACAGGGCCCGCTTGATGGCGGGCGCGTTGCTGCGCGCGTGGTCTCCTGCGTACATGATGCTCCTCGGGGTCGTGCTCGGGTCGTGCTCAGGCCGTCCGCAGACGGTGGGGGGGGGGGCGGCGGCTTCGGTGCTCGCTGCCCGCCGGCGGGCAGCCGCCCGGGAGCGGCGCGTGCAGGTCAGGCGAAGCGACGGGTCTTGCCCTCGGCCACG
>CANSQW010000114.1 GCA_947649215.1 uncultured bacterium
GGCGGTGATCGACGAGTACGGGCGCCTGCTCGACCGCGGCACCGTCTACCCCACGCCGCCCCGGCGCGAGGCGGCCCAGACCAAGCGTGCCCTGGCCGAGTGGGTGCATCGCCACGGCGTGGACACCATCGTCATCGGCAACGGCACCGGCAGCCGCGAGACCGAGGAGGTGGTGGCCGACTTCATCGAGGAGTCGGGGGAGGGCCTGCGCTACACCATCGTCAACGAGGCCGGCGCATCGGTGTACTCGGCGTCCGAGCTGGCTAGCCGGGAGCATCCCGACCTCGACGTCACGACGCGCGGCGCGCTGAGCCTGGGGCGCCGGCTGCAAGACCCCCTGGCCGAGCTGGTGAAGATACCGCCGCAGTCCATCGGCGTTGGTCAGTACCAGCACGATCTTGATCAGGCGGAGCTTGGGCGCGTGCTCGCCGGCGTGGTGGAGCGCGTGGTGAACGCCGTGGGCGTGGACCTCAACACCGCCAGCGCGAGCCTGCTCGGCTACGTGGCTGGCGTGAGCGGTGCGGTGGCGCGCAACATCGTGGCCTACCGTGACGAGCACGGCCCCTTCCACAGCCGCCGCGACCTTAAGCGCGTGCCCAAGCTGGGCCCCAAGGCGTTCCAGAACTGCGCCGGCTTCTTGCGCATCCCCGACGGCGATGACGCGCTCGACGCCACGGGCGTGCATCCGGAGAGCTACGACGTGGCCCGGGCCGTGCTGCGGCGCGCCGGGGTGGGGCCCGAGTCCCTGCGCGAGGGCGGGGTGCCTGGTCTGGCCGATTGCGTGGGGGATGTGGCCGCGCTCGCCGACGAGCTGGGCGTGGGCGTGCCCACCCTGCGCGACATCCTGGCTGAGCTGGAGAAGCCGGGACGCGACCCGCGCGACGACGCGCCCCCGGTGGTGTTCAGCCGCTCGGTGCGCCAGATGGAGGACCTGGCGCCGGGCATGGAGCTCACCGGCACGGTGCGCAATGTGGTGGACTTCGGCGCCTTCGTCGATATCGGCGTCAAGCAGGACGGCCTCGTCCACGTGTCCAAGATGGCCGACCGCTTCGTGCGCCACCCGAGCGAGGTGGTGACCGTCGGTGACACCGTGACCGTCTGGGTGACCGCCGTGGACCAGCAGCGCGGCCGCATCTCCCTCACCATGGTGAAGGGTCGAGAGTAGGAGCGATTGCCTGCGTTTCCCGCTTCTGGGAAGAGAGGCAGCGCCTTCGGCAAGAAATAGACGGCATGATTTATGGACACAGGGGTCGTGACGTCATCGGGCATTTCCGCGATGCTGACAAGGACGTTCCCATTTGGGCGATCTTCGAGGTAATGACGCTTGGCAACTTCGGCTCGTTCTTCCGTTGCCTCGATCTGCGCGTTAAGTCGAAGGTTGTGGGCGATCTTGGCATGCCTGCGAACATAGACTCGGAGCTTAGGCTAGGTGAGATGATTTTTGCGTTAAAGGATTTTCGCAACGCTATCGCCCATAACGCAGTCGTGCTCGATGTCAGATTTCAGACTGGTGCAATTAATACGGGCGTCTCTCAGTTGCTCAAGCAGGAGACGGGCGCGAGCGGGATCGACTTTGCGGATATTACCGATTACGTCGCGCTACTCGTCTATCTTCTGCGTCGTATGGGCTTCTCGAAGACGGAGTGCAGGCAGCTCATTGCCGGATACGACTCCATTATTGAGCGTTATCGGAAGGAGCTTCCCTTCAACGTGTACTCGAAGATCATCAAGACGACTGCGCGCGGGAAATTGACTGCCCTCCGCCAGTTCGTTAGCAATAGTTAGGCTGTACGGCAGGTTTGACATTCATGTTAGAATGTACTTGAAAGCGGTGAAAGGCTGCGGCCGACACCTGGAAAAGCCCGATGCGTCGGGCTTTTCTTATGTCATATGAAGGGCGCGGACAAGAAGAAGCTTCTCGCGGTAACGTGTATCGTCTTGAAATGTCCCGAAGGCCCGTTACTTTTCAAAAAAGTGTGCCTTAAGTGCAGCGTGGGCGCCAGTCTGCCCGGGTCTCGGGTGTGCTACAATGGAGCCGGCCTAGAGGCTTGGTCCCATGGGGCCGTGGCGCCCGGAGGCGCCACGGTTGCGAGGGGGCCTAGTCCTCGCGTTTGTTTGAGTTCCCGCCGTTATTCGGCGGGTTCTCGCCTTTTAGGGCAAGAATTGCCACGCCAAGCGCGGCTGCTCCCACAAACGTCTGGATCAAAGCCAGGAAATCACTCATCTGCATCACCTCCCCTCGGTATCTAGAATCCTCGGTAGGGAAGGTCTATGCAGAGAGGTCATCCCTCCCCGCGTTTCTCATATTACAAACAAATGTTCTTAATTTAAGCCTTGAAATAAAGGCGAATGTATGTTTGTATTATAGGTGCTCGACAGCTTTGTCACCATTGTCCTTTTGCGAGGAGGAGGTTGTCTACCAGGCGTTTCTTGATTATCCGCAAAAGAAGTAAAGTCATATTGTCGCAATGACTTGCGACAATCGTACAATCGTCGTACACTGTGCCCAACGAGCGGGGAGGGGCCAGCCCTGCTCAGGGGACGGGCGCTCATGCATGGCGCCTCTCGTCCCGGGGAGAGAGGGGCGCAGCGCCCTTCACGAGAGAGAAGGAGGAGGAATGTCGGATTCCAAGACCCCCGCCGGGGGCATATCCCGCAGAAGCTTTCTCAAGACCTCCGCAGCCGTGGCGGGTGCCGCCACCGTGAGCGGGGGGGGGCGCTAACTGCCCTCGCCGCTGAGTCGGCGGGCGATGGCGCCGCTGAGCATGAGGTCATCACGGTCTGCGGCTGCAACTGCCAAGGCAACTGCTCGCTGATCACCACTGTGCGCGAGGGGCGCGTCGTGAACGTTCGCTCGAACGACGACATTCCCTATCCCGCCTACGAGCGCGTCTGCATGCGCGGCTTCTCCCATCCGCAGCGCCTATATGACTTCAGCCGCATCACGTACCCGATGAAGCGCAAGACGTGGACGATGGAGGAGCCGCACGTCGAGAACCGCGGCAGCGACGAGTGGGAGCGCATCAGCTGGGACGAGGCCGCCAAGCTGATCGCCGACACCATGAAGTACAACATGGAACACTACGGCGAGAAGTCGAACTGCCTGCTCGCCTCGGCGGGCAACCCCTTCGCCGTGTTCGGCGGGTCGTCGGTGGGAACCTCGTTCGGCAGCCTGTTCGGCATGACCAAGTTCGACGTCTGCCTGGACTATGGCGATCTCCACGGCCTCGGCAACGTGACCGGCGCCGGCTGGGACTTCAACCAGCGCAACATGGCCGGCGACTACCGCTTCGCCAAGACGCTGCTCATCTGGGATTCCAACCCGCCCAACTCGCAGCCGCACAGCTGGCACTTCTGCATCGAGGCGAAGGAGGCCGGCGCGAACCTCGTGGTCATCGACCCCACCTACACCATCGCGGCCGCCCAGGCCACCAAGTGGGTGCCCATCAAGCCCGGTACCGACCCGGCGCTCGCCATGGCCATGGTCAACGTCATCTTGGAAGAGGGCTGGGTCGATGAGGACTTCCTCGTCAACAAGACCTGTGCCCCGCTGCTCGTGCGCGAGGACACCGGCCTGTTCCTCCGCAGCACCGACTTTGGCGAGGCGGGCCCCACGCAGCTCCCCGAGTATCCCTTCGGCGGCTCGCTCGTCCTGGCCGCGTCGAAGGCCGGCAAGGTTCCCACGGCTGAGGAAACCGCCATCTACGTGGTGTGGGATGCCGATGCGAACGCGTCGGGCAGCCTGAACGACGTGGCGAACCCCGCTGTCGAGGGCAGCTTCGAGGTCAACGGCGTGAAGGTGACCACCGCCTACACGCTGCTCAAGGAGCACATGGCCCAGTACACGCCGGAGTGGGCCGAGAAGATGACCGAGGTGCCGGCTGACACCATCGTCGAGCTTGCGCGCATGTACGCGCAGGACACCCCGTCCACCATCTACGCGGGCTACCACCTCTACGACAACTGCGCCGAGCTGGGACACACGTGGGGCATCCTCGCGTCGCTCACGGGCAACATCGGCAAGCGCGGGGCGAGCGTGGGGCACCTGGGCAAGAACAAGCCCTACCTCAACCAGGCGGGCAACCTCTTCCCCGCCGGTTTCGCCAAGTACAGCGATGATGTGCCCTGGCTGATGGTCAAGGACATCCTCGAGACGGGGATGTACAAGGGCAAGGAGTTCCCCATCCGCCTGCTCTACAACATCTGCGCCAACCCGGTGGGAAGCTACGGCAACCAGAAGTACATCATCGAGAAGATGCTGCCCAAGATCAACTGCATCGTCACCGCCGACATGGAGTTCTCCGACACGAGCGCCTACAGCGACTTCCTGCTCCCCGCGTGCCATTACTTCGAGACCGATTGGATCCAGGGCGCGTCTCACACCCCGTTCCTCTACATGGCGAACAAGGCCGTCGAGCCCATCGGCGAGGCGATGTCGGACCTCAACATCTTCCGCGCCATCGCCAAGGAGCTTGACGATCCTGCCGCCAACAAGTTCTACGCCAAGAGCGACGAGGAGATGATGCGGGGCGTGGTGGACACCGCCGCTGCGGCTGCCATGGGAATCGACCTCGACACGCTGAAGGAGAAGGGCGTCCTCGCCGACAAGGACGAGAACTGGATCCACTGGGAGGAGCAGGTCTGGTCCACGCTCTCCGGCCGCCTCGAGTTCTACGTCGAGAACCCCGGCGCGCGCATCAACATCGGCAAGCCCATCAACAAGGCCGATTACCGCCTGCCGGTCTACCGCAACCCCTCCGAGGCCTATGACGGGTCGGAGCAGCAGAAGAAGTACCCGCTCTACCACTACTGCGAGCGCACGCGCTGGCACCTCCACACGCAGTACAACCACGTCCCGTGGTTCCGCGAGCTCGATCCCGAGCCGTACCTGCGCATGCATCCCGACGATGCGGCGGCCCGCGGCATCGTGGAAGGCGACTACGTGGAGGCGTACAACGACCGCGGGCACTGCGTCTGCAAGGTCAAGTTCGACAAGGGCGTGCGCCCGGGCATGGTCTCCTCGCCCAAGGGGTGGCCGCGCGAGTTCTACGTGGCGGGAAGCTACCAGGAGCTCACCAACGACTACGTCAACACGTTCCATCAGAACACCTCGTTCGACGACACGCTCGTCGAGGTCCGCAAATACGAGGGAGAGGTGAAGTAAATGACCCACTACGGAATGGCGATCGACACCAAGAAGTGCGTCGGGTGCCACGTGTGCGCCATGG
>CANSQW010000115.1 GCA_947649215.1 uncultured bacterium
CCGCCGTGGCGCCGTTGGCGGCGGCCACGTCATCGCCGCTCACCTCGGGCGCGATGGACGGCGCCGCCTTCGCGACGGACAGCGGCAGGAACTCCTGCACGTAGCAGAAGGTGATGTAGCGGTTCTTGTTGTTCGCCCCGTCGCAGGTGGAGAACGCGAACACCTTGGTGATGTCGGCCGCAGCCGGCGCGGCCGGGTCGGGCGTCACGATGGACTGCGCGATGCGATCCTGCACGTAGGCGGTCATCTCCTCCGGCGTGTCGAAGTTGGGGATGACGATGTCGGTGCTCGTGCCCGGCACATGGTCGAGCGCGAACGTGGTCAGCAGGTAGTTGCCCTCCGGCGTCAGCAGGTACACCGTGCGATGCTCGTTGAACACCGTGTTGTCCTTCATCTGGTTGAAGAAGGCGAACATCGAGCCGTTGCGCATGTTGTGCCCGTAAAGCACGTTCACCGAGTCGGTGAAGTCGCCGTTGTTCTCGCCCGAGAGCATGACGCAGCCGTACTCGGCGCCGAACTCGCCGGTGGTGGAGTTGGCGAAGTTGTGGTGCAGGTAGTACTCGTCATCGCCGGGCTTGTGGGCCACGGGGTAGTTGATGGGGGTGCCGGGAATGTAGACCCACGCCACGACCTCCGGATTGATGGCGCGCAGGGCGTCCCAGTCCACGGTGAAGTCCGCGAGGGTGGCCGCCCGCGGGTCGGCCGGCTCCTCGAAGGCCACGTCCACGATGTCGTCGTAGGCCTTCTGGCCGTTCCAGTAGGTGTAGATGAGGTAGCCCAGCACGCTGAGGGAGCCGATGAGCACCACCAGCGCCAGCCAGAACACCACGCGCCAGGGGCCCCGGCGCTTCTTGCGGGCGCGGGCCACGGTGGCCTCGCGAGATACGTCCATCGATGCGTCGTTGCGGTGACCTCGTGCCACGGCATCGTCCTTTCCCTCTGCGGCCCTTCCCCTTGGGCCGCGGCCGCCTCCGCGGCCTCGTGCCTTCAACCCCACCATAATAGGGAACGCCCCCAATAATGGGGGCGTGAACTGCGTCGTCTACGCAATTTTCACCACCGGCGGCCGTCGGCGCCGCGCGCAGGAGCGACCCCTTCGGCGACGCGGGGCTATTTCTTCATCTCGTCGATGAAGCCCTTGGCGATGAACACCACGATAACGAGCACGACGATGGCGACGATGATCCAGATCGCCTGCATGGGAACGTGGAAGCCGAACAAGTCCATGGAGGGTACCCCTTGTCTACGGGACGCGCGCCCGGCGCGCCGCATGGGCCGAAACTACGATAACCCCGTCATCGTACCGCGAACCACCCCCGCCGCGCAAGGCGCGCCGGCCCGAGGGAGGCGCCCCCGCAGAGGAGCGCCCCGCCCGCCGCCTTCCGCCCCTCCCCGCTCGCTCTCCGCCGGCGGACGCGGGCGGGCTCGGGAGCTCCCTCCCTCATCAGGGCGCCGCGCGCCGGATCCCTCCTGGCACGCGGAGCCCCTTCCCCTAGTTGTCCTGGGCGAGCTTGCGATAGAGAAGCTTGAAGGCCAGCGCGCCCGCCACCGTCCAGGCGAGGGTGACGGCCACGGGGGCCAGGGCGTCGGCCGACACCAGGTTGCCCTCCATCATGAGCAGCAGCAGGTCGCAGACGCCGCCGAGCGGGGTGAGGCCGGCCACGAACTCAGCCTCCGGGGCGAAGGTCGTGAACAGCGGCACCAGGCTGATCACCAGGATGGGCATGCTGTACAGGCCGGCGGTCATCTGGTCGCGCGCAGCCAGCCCGAGCACCAGGCCCAGCAGGATGATGGGTGCCGACCCCACGGCCGTAAACGCGATGAACCCGCCGAAGAACTGCCAGCTCACGCCCGTGAGGGCGAAGCACGCCACCGCCACCACCAGGATGGCCGCCAGGCTGACGAGCCCCTTGGCCAGCGCCACCTGGCCCGCGCTCACGTTGGCCAGCATGAGGGTGCGCAGCGTGTGCTTCTCCTTCTCCTCGGCTATGCCGTAGACGAGCACGGTGGCGCCCACCACGCCCACGCTCATGCAGAGCGCGATGACGAGGAAGATGCCGTCGACGAGCAGGCGCATCGCCGGGTCGGACTCGCCGGCGGCCAAGGCGTCGCGAAACGAGAAGCGGTAGAACAGGGTGAGGGCCACCGGCATGATGACGGCCACCACCATGGTGGGGTTCTTGAGCAGGTCGCGCGCATCCTTGTCGAGCAGCGCGCCGAGCTTGCGCATCGAGGCTTCCACGTTAGAACTCCCTTCCGGTCACCTCGAGGAACACTTCCTCGAGGTTAGGCTCGTCAGAATGAATGGACACCAGCTCGCCGGCGCGTATCAGCTCGTCGACGAGGGCGGCTCCGGCGGCGTCCTTGGCCGCCTCGAAGGCGCCGCGGGTGCGCGTGCGGATGACGACGCGGTTGCGAGCATAGCGCAACTTCAGGTCGTCGGGCGCATCGCAGGCCGCGATGGCCCCGTCGTTCAAGATGGCCACCCGGTCGCACACCGCATCGGCCTCGGCCATGTCATGCGTGGTGATGAACACGGTGGTGCCGCGCTCCTTCAGCTCGCCGAGCATCTTGTGGACCTCGGCGCGGGCCGCCGGGTCAAGGCCGCTCGTGGGCTCGTCGAGGAACAGCAGCTCCGGCTGATGCACGAGCGCCGCGGCCAGGGCCGCCCGCTGGCGCATGCCCTTCGAGCAGTTCTTGATGAGCGTCTTGCCGGAATCGGCCAGCCCCATGCGCTCGAGCAGGTAGGGCACGCGGCCGTGGCTCACGCCGCGCGTCCGGGCGTAGAACCGCAGGTTGTCGGCGATGCTCATGCGCTCGTACAGCGCACTCGTGTCCGAGAGGATGCCGATGCGCTCGTAGTCGGCGGGGCTCGCCTTCTCGATGGGACGGCCCAGCAGGCTGATGCGCCCGGCGTCCTTCACGAGCTGGCGGGTGAGCAGCTTGATGGTGGTGGTCTTGCCCGCGCCCGACGGACCGAGGAAGCCGAAGGTCTGCCCACGCGGAATGGAGAAGGTGAGGTTGTCGAGGACGCGCTTGTCCTTGAACGAGAGGCTCACCGCCTCCATGGAGAGGATGCTCGCGGTCATGGCGCCCCTCCTACTCGGTCGCCGCGGCCGGAGCGGCCGCGCAGGCGGCCTCCAGGGCGTCGATCCGCGCGTTGGCGCGGCGGAGGGCGAAGTCGTGGCTCACATGCGACGCGAGCAGGATGAGGAAGGCGACCGTAAGCGCAAGAAGGAGGATGCTCAGGGCGTGGGTGGTGATCATGGCGGTGTTCTTTCTCGTGCGGGGCGCCAGGGGCGGCGCCGGTTGACTCAACACGGCCCATGATGCCCAGCAAGGCTCTGACCTGCAATAACTCCCGAATGACAGGAGCACTCCCCGCACGAGAGGAGCAGAGCGGCGCACGAGTGGAGCACGAGGGACGCGAGGGGAGCACGCCCGGCGCGGCCCTCCCCTACCGCCAGCGGAAGCGCTCGCGCATCTCCTCGGCACGACCCTTCGAGAGGGGCAGCGACGAGTGGTGCGCGTCGGAGAGCACGAGGTTGTAGGTGTTGCGCGTGTAGCGCTCCACCTTCGCCACCTTCTGCACGTTCACGATGTAGGAGCGATGGCAGCGGAAGAACCCGAAGCGCTCGAGCTCGGACTCCAGCTCGTCCATGGTGAGCGCGGTGGGATACAGCTCGCCGCGAACGCTCGCGTAGTTGACGCGGTTGGCGCTCTCGATGAAGTCGATCTCGCGCGGATCCAGCAGCAGCGTCACGTCGCCGGCCTTGGCGGCTATCTTGCAGACGCGCACCTCGTCGCCCTCGAAGGCGGGCTCGCCCTCATCGTCGGCGGCATCGTCGTCCACCTCGGCGGCGAGGAAGCGGCCGTCCTCCTCCCAGAAGGCGCGCCCGGGCATGAGCAGGGCCTCGCGCAGGGGCTGGCCGCAGGTGACGAAGAGGGTGCCGGCCTCGCTCTGCGCGCCGATCCAGGCGAGCACCGTCTGGCGCGCATCGGGCCCCAGCTCCAGCAGCGGGCGCTCGCAGAAACACAGCTCCGGGTCGAGCAGGCTCACCCGCGCGAAGCCGAGCAGCGCGCGCTCCTCCGGCGTCAGCTTGGGCACGAGGACGCCAGCGCGCTCGCGCAGCCCGAAGTGGGCGATCGCGTCGGACGCCGCGGAGGCGTCGCCAGCCAGGCGCGCGAAAAAGCGCAGGTAGGAGCGGACGGTATCGCGGTCGAAGCCGCCGTCGTCCTCCAGGTAGAAGGCAGCGCGGCGCGGGCCGGCCAGCTCTTGGACGGCCTCGCGAGCGGCGCGCATGGCGTCACGCGAGCACTCGAGGTGCACGCTGCGACCTGCGCCCACCTCGCCGCGCACGAGGTCGGCCGCCGAGGCGTACTCGACGGGCAGCGCGGCTGCGGCGGACGTCGCGGACGCGGGGCCGACCGCGCTCGCGTCCCTCGCGGCGGCGTTGCCTGTCCTGGAATCTTCCCGTGCCTGCATGTCTCTGCCTTTCCGGCCGGGCTTGCCCTCTCGCGCCGCCGGGCCGCGGAACCTCCGTCGCCGGCCGGCGTCTCCGACCGCGCACTATTATAATAGGGAGACTTTTCGACGATGAGAGGAGCACGCGAATGCCAGAGATCAGCCCGATGCGCACCGTGGGCGCTCTGGTTCTGCGCGACCTCGGCTGCGCGCTGCGCACGCCCACCGTCCTCTTCATGGCGGCATTCGGCGCCCTGCTGTGCTGGGGCGTCTCCCAATGGTCCGTCGGGTTCTCCGACATCCCCCAGGCCCGCGACGAGCTCACCCGCTTCATCCTGGCCGCCAGCGCCGTCATGCCGGCGCTTACGGGCGGCAGCGTCATCCCCGTCTCGCTCATGGCGGAAGAGCGCGAGCACGGGACGAGCGCCCTGCTCGCCCGCGCCGGCGCATCGATGGGGGCCGTCGCCGCGTCCAAGGCGATCGCCGCGCTCGTTCTCACGGCGCTGCTCGCGCTGGCGTGCCTTGCGATTGCAGGCATCCCCGCCGACGCGCTGGCGCCCGCGACGCTGGCCACGACCCTCGCGAGCGTGCCGTTCGTGCTGGTCTCGACCGCCATGGGGCTCATCACGCGCGTTCAGGGCCAGACGAGCGGCTGGTACCTCGCGCTCGTGGCCCTGGCCATGCCCACCTTGCTGGCCACCATCGACTCGGCCATCCTGCCCCTGGCGGCCCTGTCGCCCCTTCAGGCCGGCGCCTCCGCGGT
>CANSQW010000116.1 GCA_947649215.1 uncultured bacterium
GTCTTGAACTCCCAGCCCTCGAAGTCGAGCGCCGTGGTGATCTCGGCGACCTTGTGGGCGTTGTTAGTGGCGATGACGACGGTCTTCACGCGCGTCCCCTTCCTCTTCTCGGCGCGCCGCGGCCATGCGGCCCGACGCGGCGCCGGCGCCTTCGGCAGGCGCCTTCCCTATTCCAGCGGCGGCAGGTCCAGATGCGCGGCCCGCGCCAGGTCCATGTTGAGCACCCGGCTTCCGAACTGGGCGAACTCCGCCACGTCGGCGCCGGTGGTGTAGAACTCGTAGGCAGCCACGTTGCCCGGGCGCGCCAGGCCGTGGCGGCGGCGCAGGATCTCGGCCACGTCGCGCGTCGTCTCCTCAGCCGAGGAGATGAGCGTCACCTCGCGGCCCACCACGCCCCCGATGAGCGCCTTGAGCAGCGGGTAGTGCGTGCAGCCCAGCACCAGCGTGTCGATGGCGGAACGCCGCAGCGGCTCAAGGTACTCGCGCGCGATGGCCTCGAACTCCGGCCGGATGTAGACCTTCGACGCCTCGGACAGGTAGCTCTCGAAGGGCCCCTCCGCCATGCGGATGCCCAGCTCGGCTATCTCGACGAAGCGAGGCGCCGCCGTGGAGAACACGGTGATGCCCGCGTCGATGTGGCGGATGGCGTCAGCATAGGCGCACGACTCCACCGTGGCATGGGTGGCCACCACGCCCACGCGGCGGTTGCGCGTGGTCATGGCCGCGGCGCGGGCGCCGGGCTCCACCACGCCGATGACGGGTACGGAGAACTCGCGCTGCGCCTGCTCCAGGCCGGCGGCGGTGGCGGTGTTGCAGGCGATGACGATGAGCTTGCAGCCGCGATCCACGAGCACGCGGCAGATCTGCCGCACGAAGCCGCGCACCTCGGCCAAATCGCGCGGGCCGTAGGGGCAGCGCGCCGAGTCGCCCACGTAGATGATGTCCTCCTCCGGCAGCGCGGCCATGATCTCGCGCATGACGGTGAGCCCGCCGTAGCCGGAGTCGAAGACGCCGATGGGCGCGTTGTCGTAGGAGCCGGGCCGGTCGTCCCGGTCGGCGAGGAGGGTGGCGAAGGTGTCCATGGGACGGAAGTATACCCCACCGTCGGCGCCCGCGCCGTCCGGCGCCGAGCGTCCGCGAAGAACCCACGGCGGCGGGCTGTCCGGCCCCTTTCCTTAGAGTTAGCTCCATGGTTTACAATCGGCGGTGAGAAAAACGCGGGGCGCCCCGCGCCCAGGAAGGAGAACGCGCCATGAAGGCACTGCTCATCAACGGAAGCCCGCGCTGGAAGGGCAACACCAACCGCGCGCTGGAGGAGGTGGCCGCCGCGCTCGAGGCCGAGGGCCTGGAGTGCGAGATCGCCTGGATCGGCAACAAGCCCATCCGCGGGTGCATCGCCTGCGGCATCTGCTCGCGCAACGGCAACGGACGCTGCGTCTTCGACGAGGATCCCTGCAACGAGCTCATCGCCAAGGCGGCCGAGGCCGATGCCATCGTCATCGGCTCGCCGGTCTACTACGCCGGCGCCAACGGCAGCCTCATCGGCCTGCTCGACCGCATGTTCTACGCCGGCGGCGCGCTCATGCGCTTCAAGCCGGCCGCGGGCGTGGCCGTGGCGCGCCGCGCGGGCACCACGCTCACCGTCGACCAGATCAACAAGTACTTCCAGATCAACTGCATGCCCGTGGCCTCATCCACCTACTGGGCGCTCGCGCACGGCCGCGCCGAGGGCGAGGTCGCAGGCGACGGCGAGGGCCTGCACACCCTGCGCATGCTCGGTCGCAACCTGGCGTGGCTGGCCAAGAGCCTGGAGGCAGGCCGCGCCGCCGGCATCGAGCCGCCGGCTGTGGAGCCCAAGGTCATGACGAACTTCGTCCGCGACGATCTGCTGGAGGCGTAGGCACCCGTGGCCAAGCACGCGAAGGAGGCCAAGACCAACGCCCTGCGCGAGCTCGACGCGGCGGGCATCCCGCACGAGTTCCGCCTGTTCGACTGCGAGGGCGCGCCCTCGGGCGTGGAGGTGGCCGCGATGCTCGGGCTCGACCCCGACCGCGTGTTCAAGACGCTCGTCACCGTGGGAAAGTCCGGCGAGCACTACGTGTTCATGATCCCCGTGGCCGCCGAGCTCGACCTCAAGAAGGCGGCCGCGGCGGTCGGCGAGAAGGCCGTGGCCATGGTCAAGGCCAAGGAGCTGCTGCCGCTCACCGGCTACGTGCACGGCGGCTGCTCCCCCATCGGCCAGAAGAAGCTGCTCATCACGCGCGTGGACGAGACGGCGCAGCTCTTCGACGACATCACGTTCTCGGGCGGCCGCATCGGCTGCCAGATCACCATGGCCCCCGACGACCTGGGCCGGCTCGTCCCCTTCGCCTACGCCGACCTCACGGCCTAGCGCGAGCGGGGGGCCGCCCCCGCTCGGTCCTCGGGCGCCAACTGGCCAAAAAGTTCGGTTTGACGACAGAATGGGGCCGAAAAGGCAGCCATCCGCGCCCCTCTCACGCACAACGCGCGCATCGCCCATTCGCGACCTGGGGTTTTGCGGCGCGCGCGAAGAGCGGCCCGGCGCCGCGTGTCGTCAAACCGTCGATTTTGGCCAGTTTGCGCCCGAGGAACGCACGACCTGCCTCCCGGCGCGCCGAACGCGGGAGGCAGGCGCGGCGAGCGCTTGAGCGGCGGTGCTACCGGGATGAGCGGCAGCCGATCAGACGTAGCCCTCGACGCTTATGAAGACGTACCAGGGCACTCGAGCTCCCCTGTGACCCGGGGGATACTGCGTCCCCGCCTCATGTTCGTAGAGCTGCATCATCTCCATCCTGCATTGGACGCCATCCACCTGGAACACATAGTCGTAGGTCACCACATGCGAGGAGGGCTTGCTGCAGTTCTGTGATTGGCGCCTCGGCGTGCTGCCCTGCCCGGACGAATTAGGCCGATACACCGCGCATTCCGCAAGAAGCGCGCCACGAGAGCCGCCTGAGGCCTGCAAGGCATAGCCGCTCTGCCTTTGCGCTCCCTCTAGCACGACCTCCTTGCGAGCGGATTTAACGCCGTCCCCCGCTTGGTGGAGCTCGTCATAGGGCCTCCCCGTGGCCTCTGAGAGTATCCAGCAGGCATCATTGTTGAAGACGTCCCAGTAGATGAACACCGAGCTCGGGTCGTCATTCACGATATCGGGGTATATCGGCTCCGACACCCACGTAGTCTCATCGAGCATCTCCCCTGGCCTCGTAATCCGCTCGAACATTCTCTCCTCAGGACTCGAAGCCAGCTCGACGGCAAGCATCAGCATGCCGAGGACTAGCGTCAAACTCGCAAGAACGCTCATGACAATATGAGAGACACCCTTTTTGCCGCGCGTGAGGCCCCTGTTCCACAGACACCCGAAGAGGGGGCCGCCAAAGAAGCAGTTGAGGAAGCTCACCTTCGCGGACGAGGTCAGCTTCGGCTGAGAGCCGAAATAGGACGGGTATACGCGCAGGGCATACAGCAACGTGCCAATCGCCAAGGCGATGGCGAGCACCCAGTCGACGACGCCAAGCCACGGCGCAAAGTCGCCCAGATACGGAAGGGCGTTAAAGGCGCAGATGGCCAACGCTCCGGCTAGGGATAACCCGATATTCGTGCGCCACCAGCCAATGCGAGCGCCCCTGCTCGAACCCGCCGACGCAGAGCACGTCCCCTGCCCGCAAGACTGCTGAACGGTGCCCGCGTCTACCTGCGCATGATCAGCATCGGAAGGCGGAAGCGCAGAGACGGACGAGGGCGACACGGGCGGTTGGCCTTGCAGCCCAAGGCTCCGCAAGTCTTGATGCGAGTACGACAGGCCGCATCGCGAGCACGTACCGCCTTTCGTTCCGCTATCAAAAACGATGTCTCCCCCGCATATCTGACAGCAGAGCTTTTCCATGAGCACCCCCGGCACCACGTTTCAAGAGCAATTGAACAGCGCTTGCACTCTACCAGCGCGGCGTGCCGTCCATTGGGCAATGGGCATTGGGGCGCCCTTCGGCGATGGTGATCGCCCGACACGGCGCTGCAATCGCATCAGAGGCATCAGCGAAAGAGACGCCTTGGCGACGCCTGCTTTTCCCTGGATTGGGCAGCCTAAGGCAGGGACGTGATCATCGCCGACCTCGCGAACGCCGGTGGCGATGATCGGCGGGGTATGCTAAGATGAGCTCAATCGGTGCCCCGCTCATCCCGGGCAGCATCGGGTTATCAGTTAGGCCGGGTACCTCTTAAAGCAGCCCGGCCTTTCTTTTTCTCCAACGCCGTCCGTCATTCTCTTCGCACCAGGACGAGCCCGATGATCCCGATAATCACCAACAAGATCTCGCATACCGCGATGACTGCCTGCGTGTCCATAGGCAGCTCCTCTCTCGAGGCTGCCCGGACATGACGGAGCACCTCCCGGGGTTCTAGCACGCAGGCCGGGCGCCCCTCGCCAACGCTGAGCGCCGCCCCGCCGCCCCCCGGGTCGGCAGCAGGCGGCGCCCCGTCGGCTCCTGGGCGAGACGTGAGGGCGGCCCGAACCCGGAGCCGCCCTTCATGGCTTAGCTGTGCACTACCACCGGGTCTCCCACGCGCAGCAGGTCGTGGAGCTCCTTGGCCTTGGCGGGCGGGAGGTTCACGCAGCCGTGGCTGCCGTAGGTGTAGTAGCGGTTCCCGCCGAAGGCGGACTGCCAGTCGGCATCGTGGAAGCCGATGGAGTTGCCCTTGAAGGGCATCCAGAAGTCGACGGGCGTGCGGTAGTCCTCGGTGCCGTCGGGCTTGAGGCCGATGAGCTCGGAGGCCCCGGCGTTGGACTTGATGTAGTAGACGCCGGTCGGCGTGGCGTTGCCCTTGTTCGGGTTGCCGGTGACGACATCGCTCTCCCAGATGACCGAGCCGTCGTCGCCGTAGAGCCACGCGTGCTGCGAGGTGAGGTCCACCTCGGCGTAGCGAGCGCCCCAGTCGGGCGCGCCGGCGCCGTTCCAGGCGGCCGCCTTGCTCTTGAGCGGCATCTCCACCGCGGAGGTCTGGCCGGCGGCCACGTTGTCGCGCACCGCAGACACCAGGCCGTCGGCGTCCACGCGCCAGCCGTAGTCGCCGCCGGACACGCTGAGCGCCTTGCCGTCGCCGGCGCGCGTCCACGAGCGCGTCGTGCCGATGGTCGAGTTGGTGGCGGCCACGTCCTTCGCCCTGTCTCTTATACACATCTGACGCTGCCGACGAGCGATCTAGTGT
>CANSQW010000117.1 GCA_947649215.1 uncultured bacterium
GTAGATCACCAGATCGTGGGAAGGATGGGCCGTCAGCAGCTTCTTGAACTGGGCCGAGGAACCAGCAGCCACGTCCACGTCCAGCTTCGAGAGCACCTGCTGGAACTTGTGGGCGTTGTCCAGGCTGTCGGCGATGAAGATGACGGTCTTGCGCTGCATACTACAACACCGCCAAATCGCGCTCGAGCTCCCAGGGGGTCACCACCGCCTGGTAGGCCGCCCATTCCTCGCGCTTGGCCTGCACCAGGTAGCTGTGGATGTGCTCGCCCAAGGTCTCGCGCATAAGCGCGCTCTCGGCGAACAGCTCCACCGCCTCGCCAAGGGTCTCGGGCAGCGTGGCCAGACCGCGCTCGCGATGCTGCTGGCGCGTGCAGCCCAGAGGCGCCGCCTCGTCAGCCGGGGGCATCAGCTCGAGCCCTTCCTCGATGCCCGCCAATCCGGCGGCCAGCATCACGGC
Organism: uncultured bacterium; assembly: GCA_947649215.1. GTDB lineage: Bacteria > Actinomycetota > Coriobacteriia > Coriobacteriales > Eggerthellaceae > Enterorhabdus. The sequence goes on from CANSQW010000117.1 coordinate 458, forward strand.
GAAGGCCAGGTAGGGGTTCGCTGCCGGGTCGGGGCTGCGCAGCTCCACGCGGCAGGCGTTCTCGCTGTGGGGGCGATAGCCGGGAATGCGCACGAGCGTGGCGCGGTTGCGGGCGCCCCAGCTGACGCAGGTGGGGGCCTCCCCTCCCGGGCGTAGGCGCTTGTAGGAGTTCACGTACTGGTTCGTGACCAGGGTGAACTCCGGCGCGTACTTCAGCAGGCCGGCGATGTAGGACTTCGCCGTGGCCGACAGGTTGTAGCCCGACGGGTCGCTCGGATCGAAGAACACGTTGTTACCGTCCAGATCGATGAGGCTCTGGTGCACGTGCATGCCGCTGCCCGGCGCATCGGTCATGGGCTTGGGCATGAACGAGGCGTACACCCCGTGCTTCATGGCGATTTCCTTCACCACCTGCTTGTAGGTCATCACCGCGTCGGCCATGGACAGGGCGTCGGCGTAGCGCAGGTCTATCTCGTGCTGCGAAGGACCCTTCTCATGATGGGAGTACTCCACGGGAATACCCATCTTCTCCAGAGTGAGCACCGTGTCGCGCCGCAGGTCGGAGGCGGAATCAAGGGAAGTAAGGTCGAAATAGCTGCCGTGGTCGAGCACCTCGGTGCCCTCAGCGTCCTTGAAGTAGAAGTACTCCAGCTCCGGCCCCACGATGAACGAGTAGCCGGCCTCGGAGGCCTTGCGCACCATGCGCTTGAGCACCTGGCGCGAATCGCCCTCGTAGGGCTCGCCCTCGGGGGTGCGAATGTTGCAGATCATGCGAGCCACAGCATTGGAAGAGGGGCGCCAGGGCAGTACCTGGAAGGTGGAGGGATCGGGGAAGGCCAGCATATCGGATTCCCGCCTCTCCGAGAAACCTTCGATGCAGCTGGCATCGAATCCCATGCCGTCGTCGAAGGCGCTTTCCAACTCACCGGGCACTACAGCGAAGGACTTCATATTCCCCAGCACGTCGGTAAACCAGAAGCGCACGAAATGCACGTCACGGCTCTCGATAGTCTTCAGCACGAAATCTTGCTCGGGGGTTACCACCACGTCTCTGCTCCGTTCGACCGTCGCGTTCTTGATCCGTCCCATTATAGTTCGCAGTCAGAAGAGCCCTCGGGGGAATTTACCGGACTGCAAAAGAAAAAACCCGCCGCGGTGCGCGACGGGTCTCAAAGGTGCGAGAAGCAGCGGAACTACTCGGCGGCCTCAACCTCGGTCTCGGTCAGCTCCACGCCGGGGGCCTCCTCAGCGGTGGCCTCGGCAGCGGTGTCCTCCATATTCTGGACCTCTTCCTCGGCCTCGGCGCGAGCAGCAGCCTCAGCAGCCTTGGCGGCGAAAGCGGCGGCACGCTCGGCCTTAGCGGCGGCCTTGGCCTCGCGCTCGGCCTTCTTGGCGGCCTCGCGCTCGGCGATCTGAGCGGCGCGCTCGGCCTTCTTGGCGGCCTCGCGCTCGGCGACGACGTCCTTGGCGGAGCCGAAGCGATCGGCGAAGCGCTGCACGCGACCGCCGGTGTCGATCAGCTTCTGGGTGCCGGTGTAGAACGGGTGGCACGCGTTGCAGATGTCGATCTTCAGCTCAGGCTTGGTGGAGTGGGTGGTGAAGGTGTTGCCGCAGCTGCACTTCACGACGCACTCGACGTACTCCGGATGGATTCCCTGCTTCATGGTAGGTTCTCTCCTCATCTCCTTGGTTTCCGACCAAGGAATCGATGCCTTGGTTTCCGACCAAGGCGAGACACAAGCCTTCATATAATAGCACCGCCCTCGCACAATGCAAGGGCGGCGCGACGATAATTCACGGACGAACCCGTGCAGGCGGCAAGGCGCCGGGCGCCCCGCAGCCTGGCAGGGCGGCTCCCTGACGGCGGGCTAGAGCTCCGTCACCCACAGGCCGTGGAGGTTGCAGTACTCGTAGACGCGGAGGGGCTGCACGCCGTCGGCGACGAAGAAGTCGGTCGCGGGCGGGTTCTCCGGGGTGAGGGGGTGCACCTCGTAGCCCTTGTCGGTGACCAGGCAGATGAACTGGATCCAGTGCTCGGGGAGCATCGGATGGTCGACGCTGCCGACGTTCACGTGGATGTGGCCCTCCTCGCGGGTGACGGCCGGCACGTGCTTCTCGGTGGCGGCGTCGGTGCTGTCCGCGACCAGCTCGACCATCTTCTCGCCGCAGCAGAACAGCGGCACGTTGTGGTCGACGACCTTCACGGCGATGTTGCCGCAGTGCTCGCACTTGTAGAACTTGATGTCCATGGCAGACCTCTTTTCTCAGTTAGCCGGGGTGTCCCGGGTTGACGCGGCCCGCCGGCGTTCCGCGCGGCGGGAAGGGCGCACGGCCCTCAGCCGAGTATTGTACGGCGCACCGCCCCCGTCCGTGAACCCATCTGCCGATCGATTCCACGCCGTAATCTCAAGAGGCGCGGGCAGGCGGGGCGAGGTACGGGCGCCAGGGCGCTGAGCGCGGAGCGCCAGGGCGGGCGCGGCAAAGCAACGCGGCGCCCCGGCAGGGACGCGGGAGGGCGCGAGGCGCCGGAACGCGACCGGGCCCTAGCGGGCCGCCGGATCGTCCGCGTCCGCCGGCTGGGCTCCCCTCGCCCCGCGCTGCGGCAGCCGGCGCGAGAGCGCGTAGGCCAGCACGCCCACGCCCACGAGCACGAGCGGCGCCGAGAGCACCTGGCCCATGGTGAGCCAGCCGCCCCAGAGGTAGCCCAGCTGCGCATCGGGCTCGCGCACGAACTCGACGAGGAAGCGGAACGTGCCGTACATGACCAGGAAGGCGCCGAGGAACGTGCCGCGAGGACGCGGCGGCACCCGGCGCGACAGCGCGTAGAGCACGCAGAAGATGACGACGCCCTCGAGCAGCGCCTCGTAGAGCTGCGAGGGATGACGCGGCATGAGGCCGGCCGCCCCGCCGAAGACGACGCCCCAGGGCGCGTCGGTGGGCGCGCCCCACAGCTCGCCGTTGATGAAGTTGGCGCAGCGCCCGAAGAACAGTCCCGCCGGCGCGGCGATGCAGCCCAGGTCGGCCAGGGTGAGGTACGGGATGCGCGTGAGCCGCGCCGCGGGAATGCCCGACACGAGCGCGCCCACGAGCCCGCCGTGGAAGCTCATGCCGCCCTTGTTGAACATGACGATCTCAAGCGGGTGCGCCAGGTAGTAGCCGTCGCCGTAGAACAGGACGTAGCCGAGCCGCCCGCCCACGATGACGCCCACGATGACGCAGATCATGATGGTGAGCAGCGAGTCGACGTCCACCGAGACGCGCCAGCGCCGGGCTACGCGCCAGACGATGAGGGCCGCGCAGACGAAGCCGAGCACGTACGCGATGCCGTACCACCGGATGGTGAGGGGGCCTAAGGAGAGCGCCACGGGGTCGATGCCGTGATAGAGGGCGTCAAGCACGGGCTATCCCTGCCCCATGCCGGCGCCCACCTCGATGGCCGCGAAGCGCACTTCTTCGCGCAGGGCCTCGGGAATGGGCTGGAGGGACGACACCTTGGCACCGCAGCGCGGGCAGGTGAGGGAGAAGAGCGCCGCCTCGGGGCGCAGGACCATCATGGAGTCGTAGGAGGCCACGTCAAGGCCGGCCTCTCCGCATGCGGGACAGGTTATCGCCTGGCTCATGCCGCCTCCCCTCCTCTCGGTCGCCGCCTTCCTGCGGCCATTGTAGCAGAAGGCCACGCGGACGCGCCTACAGCAGGAAGCGGTTGGGGTTGCCCGGACGCTCCACGTCGCCCACGCGCTCGGAGAGCGCCGGCCCGTGGGTGAGGAAGTGCTCGCAGATGCGGCAGACCTCCTTCACGGCGGCGGCGTAGTCGTGCTCGGGGTTGAGGATGAGGTCGAGGTCGTCGGTGACCACGTGGGTCTTGCGGACGCAGGCGGCGAAGTTGCACTCTGACGGGCACGGCTCCCCCGGCATGTTGTGGGGGCAGCGGCCCTGCATCTCCTCGTCGCAGCCGCGACGCTCCCAGCACTTCTCCATGTTCCCCTCCTCGCAAACGAGCAGGGGCGGGCCCGCAAGCCCGCCCCTGCTTACCTCATGCCTCGGCGCGGCCTACAGGTCGGCCGGCACCACGCTGGTCACGCCGGGAACGCGGTCCTTCAGGATGCGCTCGACGCCGTTGGCCAGGGTCATCTGGGACATCGGGCAGCCCTTGCAGGCGCCCTGCAGCTCCACGGTCACCACGCCGTCCTCGGACACGTCCACCAGCTGCACGTCGCCGCCATCGGCCTGGAGGCTGGGGCGGATGAGCTCGAGCACGGCGGCCACATCGGACTTCTCTACCATGATTACGTCCTTTCAGAAGGGTTCGTCAGTTCCAGGGAATGATAGCACAGCGCGCCCCGCCCCGCGCCGCCGGCGGCGCGATCCTGCGCCGTCGTCACCAAGACGCTATCGCGCCCCACCCGCCCCGCCGCTGCGGAAGGGCGGCCGGGGCAGGTCACACCACTGGCACCCAGTCTTGGCCCACCATCACCAAGACGTTGTCGGAGAACGTGTAGAAGTCCCCGCCGTTCACCACGCGTCCGGCGCCGGCGTCGGCCACGATGGCCTTCGCGGCGGCCTCGTAGGCCGGGTCCTTGTAGACGACGAGCGTCTCGGTGTAGACGCCGCCGTCATCGGCGTTGCCCACCTTGGTCACCTGGTAGCCATCGGCAGTAAGCAGCTCGCCCATCTTCGCCGCCGCGCCGGCCACGCCGCCGCCGTTGCGGATCTCCACGGTGACGGCCGTGCGGTCGAGGGCGGCCACGTC